>JANQME010000107.1 GCA_028280205.1 Longimicrobiales bacterium | reverse complement strand
CGCCGCTCGTCGTCATGGGGTTCGAAGTCGTCCATCGTCTTCCTCACACGGCGCGGGCGCGGATGGCGTCGCGGATGCGGCTGCGGGCCCGCGACAGGTGGACCCTCAGGGTGGCCTCGTCGATCTCCTCCATCCCGGCCGCCTCGCGTCCGGAGTATCCCTGCAGGTCGACGAGCTCGAAGGCGGCACGCTGGCGGGGAGACAGTTCGTGGAGAACGGTCCCGAGGATTCGGGCGACCGCTCCCTCGTCGGGAGACGAGGCGGGGTTGCGACGCAGGAGGGCGTCGGGCTGCCGACGCGAGGAGAGGTGCAGGCGACGGTCCCGATTCCGGGCACTCCGCCGCGACGCGTCGGCGGCCACGTTCGCCACCACCCGGTACAGCCAGGTATCGAAGCGGCTGCGCCGGTCGAAGGTCGCGATCGATCGATGCACGCGGATCAGCACCTCCTGTGCGACGTCTTCCGCCGCATCCTCGTCGCCGGTACGGAGCAGCGCCCACCGGCACACCCGGGGTCGGATGGCGCGGAGCAGCGCGTCGCCGGCTCGTTCGTCATGGGCGGCCTCGCGGACGAGCGACTCGACGTCGCCTCCCATCCGGTTCGGCTGGTGATCCGTGCTCATGACACTCGTTCGACGACACGACCCGGTGGAACGCTTACCACGGCATCGACTGACTTCGTCTGCGCGCTTAGAATCGACTGCTCACCCGATTTCCAGATCCGATCGACGGCTCGACCATGACCGACCGACACGCATCTCCGCCTTCCGCACCCCGCGCCCATGCCCGCGCCCTGTCCTCGCTCGCCGGGGCCGCGGCACTCGCTCTCGCCGTCTCCGCCGTCGCGCCCACCGCCACCACGGCCCAGAGCGGGAATGACGCGGTCCTCGCCGACGCCCTCCTCGACGGCTATGCGTGGCGCAACATCGGACCCGACCGGGGCGGCCGCTCGATCGCGGTGAGTGGCGTCGTGGGCCGGCCCCTCGAGGGGTATTTCGGCGCGACCGGCGGCGGGCTTTGGAAGACCGTCGACGGGGGCGAGGATTGGTTCCCGGTCACCGACTTCCAGATCACCTCGGCGTCGATCGGCGCGGTGGCGGTGAGTGAGACGGATCCGGATCTCGTCTTCATCGGCACCGGCGAGACGGCCCTCCGCGGAAACATCCTCCCGGGTGACGGTGTGTACCGGTCCCGCGATGCCGGCGCGACGTGGGAGCACATCGGCTTCCGGGACTCCCACGGGATCAGCAAGATCCGGATCCACCCGACGAACCCCGACATCGTCTACGTCGCCTCCTTCGGGAAGTACTCCGTACCGAGCGAGGAGCGGGGCGTCTTCCGGAGCACCGACGGCGGCGACTCGTGGGAGCGGATCCTGTTCCGCAACGACGAGACCGGCGCGATCGACATCGCCATCGACCGCAACAATCCCGACGTCCTCTACGCCGCGCTCTGGGAGGCCTTCCGCCGGGAGTACACGATGTCCTCCGGGGGCCCGGGCTCCGGGATGTTCAAGAGCACGGACGGGGGTGACACGTGGACGGAGATGACCCGGAATCCGGGCATGCCGCAGGAGGGCGTCGTCGGCCGGATCGGTATCGCGGTGTCGAGCGCGGACTCCGACCGCGTCTACGCGATGTTCGAGCACGACGACGGCGGCCTCTTTCTGTCGAACGACGGCGGCGACACGTGGGAGCTGGTGAACGACGAGCGCCGGATCCGGCAGCGGGCCTTCTACTACACGCACATCTTCGCCGACCACCACGATCGCGACGTCATGTACGTGCAGAACACGCGGATCTTCCGCTCGGCGGACGGTGGCAGGACCCTCGAGGTCATCGACAACGGTACCCACGGCGACCACCACGACCTCTGGATCGATCCCGACGACCCGTCGCACCTGATCGACGGGAACGACGGCGGCGGCGCGGTCTCCTTCGTGACCGGCCAGCGCTGGACGGACCAGGAGTTCTCGACCGCGCAGTTCTACCAAGCGGTCACCACGGCCCACGTGCCCTTCCACGTGTGCGGGTCGCAGCAGGACAACTCGACGCTCTGCCTTCCGTCCGACTGGAACGCCGACCGGCTCGACGACGACGAGGTGAATCTGCTCGCGGGCCAGCCCAACTCGATCACCGAGGGGTCGATGCAGGTCGCCTACCGCGTGGGTGGCGGCGAGCCGGGCTACATCGCGCCCGATCCGACGGACCTCGACGTCTTCTTCTCGGGGACGAACAACGGCCGCTACATCGACAAGTACAACAAGGAGCTCGACACCCGTCGGGAGGTGAATCCCTTCCCGTGGTTCTACTCGGGTGAGCCCGCGATCGACATGGTCGACCGGTGGCAGTGGACCTTCCCGATCATCTTCTCGCCCCTCGACGAGAACGTGCTGTACACCTCGTCGAGCCGGCTCTGGCGCTCCACGGATCGTGGCAACTCGTGGGAGCAGCTCTCGCCCGACCTGACCCGTGCCGACCCGATGACACTCGGCCACTCCGGCGGCCCGATCACGGGTGACATGAACGGACCCGAGGTCTACGCGACGATCTTCTCGGTCGGCCCGAGCAAGGTCGACATCGACGTGATCTGGTCGGGCTCGGACGACGGGCTCGTGCACGTCACGCGCGACGGCGGACGCAGTTGGGAGAACGTCACGCCGCCCGACATGCCCGACTTCGGTCGGGTGAGCCAGATCGACGCCTCGGCGTTCGCCGCCGGCCGCGCGTACATCTCGGTCCGCCGTCCCCTCCTCGACGACTTCCGCCCGCACATCTGGAAGACGGACGACTACGGACAGTCCTGGACGAAGATCGTGAACGGGATCCGCGACGACGCGTACGTGAACGCCGTCCGCGAGGACCCGAACCGCGCCGGGCTGCTCTACGCCGGCACGAATCACGGCGTCTACGTCTCGCACGACGACGGGGCGAACTGGCAGGAGCTGAACCCGGGCTTCCCGGATCTGCCGGTGACCAACGTGGTCGTGGAGCACAACGAGCTCGCGATCGCCTCGCACGGGCGGGGCTTCTGGGTGCTCGACAACATGGCGCCGATCCGGCAGGCCGAAGCCGGCATGACGGACCGGCCGGTGCACCTTTTCGACCCGCCCGTCGCGTACCGCTCGGCCGATGGGGTCGTGCTCTCGTACTGGCTGCGCGACGAGCCCACGGAGGCGCGCCTCGAGGTGGTCGACGCCATGGGAGAGGTGGTGCGTACGTTCGAGTCGGCTGCGGAGGACGAGGAAGGCGACCGGTGGTCGCCGACCCCGCTGCCTGTCGAGCCCGGGCTGAACACGTTGCGCTGGGACCTGAAGGCCGACGCGTGGACGCCCTTCCCGCGCATGATCCTGTGGGGTGTGCGCACGAACGCGGCGACGCTCCCTCCGGGGACGTACACACTCCGACTCACCGTCGACGGGCGGACGGAGACGAGCAGCGTGGAGATCCAGCCGCACCCGTGGATCGACGACGTGACGGTGGCCGACATGCGGGCCCAGTACGGCTTCGCGACGCAGATCCGCGACCGCGTCGAGGACGCGAACCAGGCCGTCATCGCGATCCGGCGCATGCGCACGCAGGTGCTCGAGCGGACGGAGGCGTCCGACGACGGGGAGCTGCGGGAACGGATGCACGAGCTCATGACCGCGGCCGGCGAGGTCGAGGCCGACATCTACCAGGTCCGGAACCGCTCGGGCCAGGACCCGCTCAACTTCCCGATCAAGGTGAACAACCGTCTGGCCAACCTGCTCAGCATGGTCGAACAGGGCGACGGCGCGCCGAACGAGGGCATGCGCGAAGTCTTCCGCATCATGTCGGAACGGCTCGACGGCTACCTCGCCACGCTCGACGGTGTCTGGTCGGACGAGTTGGCCGCGGTGAACGAGCGGTTGGAGGAGCTGGGGATGGATCCGCTCGATCCGTGGGACCCGAACACGGAGATCTGGGCGCCGGAGGGATTGTAGACCGGACGAGTCGGGGAGCCCCTACGACTCTACGATCACGGCCCCGACGCGCACGATCGCTTCGAAGTGACGGTCGTACGTCAGGACGAGTGATCCCGTGCGGGCGGCGGTCGCGGCGATCCATACGTCGTTCGTGGGCACCGGCGTCCCGGCACGCCTCAGGTCGGTGACGATCGAGGCGTAGTGGCGGCTCACCTCGTCGTCGACGACGAGGGTGGCGACCACGGGGCTCTCGAGGAAGGCACGCAGTTCGGATTCGTTGCGCTCGGGTCGACCGCCCAGCGTGAAGCCGGCACGTAGTTCGCCGAGCACGATCGCAGGGACGCCCACCCACTCGGCGGCGTCGAGGAGCTCGACCACCGACTCCTCACCACGCTGGAAGCGGCTGTAGGCGGAGGTGTCGAGGCAGTAACGGCTCACCGCCAGAGCTCTTCGTCGACCTCTTCGAACGGCGCGACCGCCGCCTCGAACGCCTGGAGCTCCTCCTCGGTCCACCCTCCGGCGAGCGAGGCGAGCCCGTTGGAGCGCGTGACGCCGACGCCGAGGCTCTGGCTCAGCAGCTCGATCACCGTGCGGTTGAGCGAGGCGCCCCGGCGGGCCTTCTCGCGCTCCAGCGCCTCGGCCAGCGCCGGCGGGACGTTGCGTATCGTGAGCGCCTTCATGTCATCTCCGGTGTGCATTCATATTATGAATATAATGAATGCGTAGAGGCGCATTCAACGGCGGAAATCCACTCCTTGACCTCGCCACCATATCGAAGTACGATAGGTCGAAGTGCGACATGTCGAAGTTCGATAGGGTGATTCCATGAGCGATGGATCCGGTGATCTCGGGCACGTGCTCCCGCTCTCACGCAGCCTGCTGCACCTCCTCCTCGCGCTGCAGGAGGGCGCGCGCCACGGTTACGCGGTGAAGAAGCGGGTCGAGGCGCTGAGTGACGGCGTGGTGAAGATGGGTCCGGGCACGCTGTACGCGACGATCCAGCGGGCCGAGGATCTGGGCCTCATCCGCGAGTCGGACGAGCGCCCGTCGGAAGAGGAGGACCAGACCCAGCGTCGCTACTACGGGCTCACCGAGCTCGGGCGGGAGGCGTTGGCCGCGGAGGTCGATCGGCTGGACGTCTTCGTGGCCAGCGCGCGCGCCGCGCTCGGGGGCGCCGCGGGCGGGTGAGTGGGTCACCCGCATGAGGCGCCGGGACCTCGGGGAGCGGCTGTACCGCCTGCTCCTGCTGGCCTACCCGCGTCGCTTCCGCACGCGCTATCGGAGGCAGCTTCTAGAGGCGTTCCGCGCGCAGCGCGCGGAGCAGGAGTACGCGGGGCCGGGCGGTGGGACCCGCTTCTGGCGGGAGATCTTCGCCGACTGGGCTTCGACGCTCGTTCGCGCGCGCCGGACGACCCGGAGCGCGGGGCGACGGCGGGAAGGGGTGGGTGCCCGGGCGACGGGCGCCGTGAGTGTGAAGACGATGACGAGACGGGAGGTGGGGATGGACGCGGTGAAGAAGGATCTGACGTTCGCGGTGCGGAGCCTCGTTCGGGCGCCCGGGTTCGCGGCGGTCGCCGTCCTGACGCTGGCGATCGGGATCGGCTCCAACGCGGCGATTTTCGGAGTCGTGCGGAGCGTGCTCCTCCAGCCGCTGCCGTACGGGGAGCCCGAGAGCGTCGTGACGATCTGGAGTCGGTGGAACGCCTTTCCGAAGACATGGGTCTCGCTGGCGGAGTACCGCGCGTACCTGACGCAGTCGCGCTCCTTCGAGGATCTGGCGATCTGGAGTGAGACGAACGTCACCTTCACCGATCCCGTCGATCCCGAGCGGGTGGGCGCCGTGTCGGCGAGCGCGAACCTCACGTCGGTCCTCGGGATCGACATGGCCGCCGGGCGCTTCTTCACCCCCGAGGAGGCGTTGCGGGCCGACAGTCTGCCCGCGGAGGCGGTGGTCGTCTCAGCGGAGATCTGGGGCCGACGGTGGGATCGGGACCCCTCTCTGGTCGGGCGGACCGTGGAGGTCAACGGACGGCAGCGCGAGGTCATCGGGATCCTGCCGGAGGGCTTCCGCATGCCGACCCAGTTCGGTCGTTCCGAGCCGGCCGAGGTCTACTTCCCGATGTACGTGCCCCGCACGATGGTCACCACCTTTCCGGAGGGTGGCGGCTCACACTCGTGGTACGTGGCCGGTCGGCTGCGCGACGGCGTGACGGTCGACGCGGCCCGGCGGGACGTCCGGGAGGTCATCGATCGGGTGCACGCCGAGTTCGGCGCCTACCCCGCGGAGCGAGGCTTCCAGCCCCTGCTCTTCGGCGCGGCCGAGGACGTGCTCGGCGCGATCCGGCCCGCGCTCCTCGCCCTTCTCGCCACCGTGCTCTTCGTACTCCTCATCGCGTGCGCGAACGTGGCCAACCTACTGCTGGCGCGGAGTGACGAACGGGCGGCCGAGCTCGCCGTGCGCGCGGCGCTCGGGGCGGGTCGTCGACGCCTCGTGGCCCAGCTCCTCCTGGAGAGCCTCGTGCTGGCGAGCATCGGCGGAGCCCTCGGCGTCGCGCTCGCCTACGGCTCGATCGACGTGTTCAGGGCGCTCGACCCCGGAAACCTGCCGCGCGTCGCCGACGTCCGGGTCGACGGTGCGGTCCTCGCGTTCTCCGCGCTGGTCACGCTCGGCACCGCACTCGCGTTCGGAATCCTGCCGGCGCTGCGCACCACGGGCGCGAGCCTGACCGAGCAGATGGGCGACCGGAGCGCGCCGCGCGGGGGCCGGACGCGTTGGCAGGGAGCGCTGGTCGCCGGCGAGATCGCAGCGGCGGTCGTCCTGGTCGTCGGCGCGGGGCTGACCGTGCGGACCTTCGGCGCGCTCACCGCGATCGAGCCGGGCTTCGAATCCGAGCGACGCCTTACCGTCGCGGTCAGCCTGCCCGGAACGCGCTACCCGGACGACGAGTCCGCGACGGGCTTCTGGCGCGAGACGCTCCGCAGGCTCGAGGAGCTACCCGGCGTGACCTCGGTCGCCGCGATCCGGAGCATTCCGCTCGGCAGCCCGATCGGCGACTGGGGACTCGACGTGGAGGGGTACGACGAGTCGGTAAATCCTCGCGCGGCCGGTGATTGGCAAATCGCGTCGCCCGGCTACTTCGAGACGATGGGGATCCCGATCGTCGAGGGACGGAGCTTGGACTGGAGCGACGACGCCGATACCGGCATGCCCGTCGCGGTGGTGAACGAGACGTTCGTGCGCCGCTACCTGCCCGACGTAGAGCCGCTCGGGCGGACGTTCGTCATGAGCGGGACGACGGTCTCGATCGTCGGAGTCGCTCGCGACGTGACCCACAATGGGCTCACCGAAGAGATCAAGGCGAAGTTCTACATCCCCGTCGCGCAGTGGGGGACCGTGACCCGTGGGCGGCCCACGTCACTCCGCTTCGTAGTGGCGACCGCGGGCGCACCCGAAACGTTGATCGCCCCCGTCCGCCAGGTGGTGCGCGAGATGGACCCGTCCCTCGCCGTGGCGGAG
>JANQME010000385.1 GCA_028280205.1 Longimicrobiales bacterium | reverse complement strand
AAGGGGGGAAGCACCGATTCTCCCGGCAAAGGCGGTGGTGGCAGCTGGCCCGGGGGAGACGGGCCCGGTGGCCGCGGAGGACAGAGTCACGCCGGGGTTCCCGTCCCTGGACACGACGCGGCTCCCGCCGCGGGCTTCCGGAACTCTACCGCACGTAGCCCCAGCCTCACAGGCAATGGCGGCAAGTCGGACTCTAGTACCGTATACCCCGCGGGCGCCGGGGGCGGAGGCTATGGTGGGGGCGGCAGCGGGAAGGCGACTTTTCTCCTGACGCACCTCACTGGATCGGGCGGCGGAGGCGGGGGCGGCAGCTACACCGCGCCGTGTCCGCCCGAGGGCATCCCCGCCGCGAGCGACTTCGCGTTGCCCCACGGGTTTCAGACGAACGGCCAGGTGTATCTGCAAGTCAAGCTGGCCAAGGTACCCGTGATCGTGGACGGCCCGGGACGGGTGGCGTTCGAGAGCGAGCCGCCCGTGGCCTGTCCCGAGCCCACGGGTTGCACCAAGCTCTATCCCCAGGGCGCGCGAGCGACGCTCACTCCGGTGCCCGACCCAGGTAAGGACTTCGTGGGCTGGCTCAGCGGCGGCGTCTGCAGCGGACGAGCGGGGGTGTGTACGTTCACCGTGCCCCAGGAAGGGATCGCCGCCGTGCATCCGATCTTCTCGTCGCGGAAGCTGACGGTAGAAGTCGCGGCAGGCGGCCACGTCACGTCGAAGCCGGCCGGGATCGACTGCGGCTCGGCGTGCAGCTTCGCATTCCCACTCGGGACACAGGTCACCCTGACGGCGACACCCCCGCCGGGCATGGTCCTGACGTCGTGGTCGTGGCTTGGCGGGGAATGCGGAGCCGGCCCGTGCGTGATCGACTTCGAGAAATCGGTTCGTGTCGTGCCCCTCTTCGCTCGGCCGCGGAGCACTCTCACGGTCTCTCTCAACGGATCGGGGAGTGGCGTGGTCGTATCGACGCCACCGGGTATTCGGTGCGGTCGGGGGGCGGTCGCGTGCTCGCACGACTTCGTCTCGGGCACGCACGTCACGCTCACCGCGGAAGCGACCCTCGACCCATTCGCTGGCTGGTCCGGAGGCGGGTGCTCCGGCACGGGCGCCTGCAGCATTCGGCTGACGCAATCGACCCTGGTCGATGCGCCCTTCTCCACGGGGTATTACGTCTACACCGGCGCGTCGTATTGGAGCGTTCCGAGTGCGCAGTGGACGGCGGAGCCCGAGACCGCGTTCGAGGTCGATGCGACGGGACCGAACGCACTGGGCGTGACCCAGACCCTTCCCATCCTGACCACGCTGTCGACCACGGGAGGGGCACAGGTGAGCCTCGAGGTATCGGAGTTGGTCCTCACGTCGGACTTCGTGACGGCTTCCGGTCGGGGAATCGTCAAGGTCGGCGGCGGGCCTCCATTCGATGTCACCGCGACGGGTACCTGGAACGAGCCCACCGGGGCGTTCACGCTGTCGCTCGAGCGCGGACAGGAGCAGGTCGCTCTTCTCACGTTCGCGCAGAGCACCGAGGTGCCTCCCACGGGATTGATCGTCGAACGGGTCGGCGCCGGAGCGGTGACCTCGAGCCCCGCCGGGATCGATTGCGGCCAGACCTGCGCCGGTGCCTTCGCCACGGGGGCGAAGGTCACGCTGACGGCGCATCCCGACGCGGGACTTCCGTTCTTGGGGTGGACGGGGGCCGGTTGCAGCGGAACGGGCACGTGCGTGGTCGACCTGAGCTCCGACGCTCGTGTGCGCGCGATGTTCTCGGTGCCGTTGTCGGTGCGGACCGCCGGCAATGGACACGGTTCGGTTCGATCGACGCCCAGCGGGATCGACTGTGGCTCGGTCTGCACGCACGGGTTCTCGCCTGGTACGCGGGTAAGTCTTACCGCCCAGCCGGCTACGGGCTCGATCTTCACGGGCTTCAGCGGTGGGGGTTGCACGGGGCCGAGCCCTTGCGTCATCGATCTGGGCTCCGTCCCGATCGACGTGCAGGCGACGTTCGAACCCGAGCCCAGTCTGGTGGACCGACTCGAGACGGGGAGCCCGTCGTACTGGGGTGCCGACCCGACGCATGGAACGGCGATCGGGGTGGTGCCGCTCACGTTCGACGTCACGCCGCAAGGCGCCGTGACTCGGCTCACCTTGCAG
>JANQME010000084.1 GCA_028280205.1 Longimicrobiales bacterium | reverse complement strand
GGAACCGGGTGGGGGTGGGGGGCGCCGCTCCAGTCGGAGACCTCTACACTCAGGTGGACCTGACTTTCCAGGATCCGTTCGTTGACGATGCGACGTTCGTCATGGACACCGACGGGATCGCTGTGCCCGAGCCAGGTACGGCTGCACTGATGGTCGTGGGTCTCTTCGGACTCGTTGGCGTCCGGAAGCGACGCGATGGTATCGCGGCTTGATCTTAGGGGGTCGCGAGCCTAGCTGCTGAGGCTCGCTTCCAACCTATATTGGGGGCGCTTCGGGAGAGAGTCTTCGACACTCTCGCCTGAGGCGCCCCGCTCTTGTTTGGCTGGGGCGCGATATGCAAGTCTCTGCTGAAGGGACAACCTCTTCGAGCTTTGCCGTGAAACCATGAATCGAAGAACCCCCGGTTCGTTGCAAGCCGCGGTTTTTGCAGTTGCTGGTCTCCTTTTCGCAGTTCCCGTGTTGGATGCCGTCGCGACAGCCTGGCCGATAAGGGCCGGCGATTTGACCTGGCGGGTTGGCGTCGTGAGCCTCTATGGGCAAGCGATCTTGACTCCGTTGTTGGGCACGGCCATCTGGGTCGTTGCTGCTGCTGCCTTCGAACGTTCGAGTCTTGCGAGACTGGGCTCAGCGGTGGCGATCCTGTTGGCGACAACGAGCTTGGCGGCGATTCTCGCGCTTGCATGGGACTTCCCAGACGCGCGATCGAGAGTCGCCGACGAAGTTCGAGCTTCGTACGATCTGGCAGGTATCGCGACCGGTTTGAAGTTGGCCTTGGAATCGGCCGCGGCCGGATTGATGAGCCTCGGTGGTCTGAAGGCCGCTGGCCTCTCTGGTGCTTCGAGCTCGCGAGGCGGCGCCTCCCGTATCGTGAGTGCCGTGTCCACCCGAATCGCGGACCGATAGCGGCTTCGGCGGAGGTATCTGCTCCCCCCTTGCGGAGCGCGACCGTATAGTATCATGTAGCACTATGAATGATACTACGCCTCGAGGAGGTCAGAACCCACCTTCCGGGCGGTTCGTGCTGCGCATCGACCCGAGGCTGCACGCGACTCTGCGCGAGGCGGCGTCCCGATCGGGTCTCTCCCTCAACGAGTACTGCGCTCGGAAGCTGGCGGGCGCCGGCCTTGGAGGGACGGAACCCGCGTGGGCAGCGGTGGAACGAGCTTCGTCGGTCGTGGGCAACGATCTCCTCGGTGTCGTCATCTACGGCTCGTGGGCTCGGGGCGAGGCTACCGAGCGCTCGGACGTCGACGTGCTGATCGTGGTCGACCCCGGCCGACCCATCGTGCGCGACCTCTACAGGCTCTGGGACGAGGAACCGGTGCTGTGGTCCGATCCGGGAGCAGGTCGCGAACAGCCGCGGCGCGTGGAGCCTCACTTCGTCCATCTTCCGCCGATCGGCGAGGTCCCGTCCGGCACCTGGGCGGAGGTGGCGCTCGACGGGGTTGTCATCCTCGACCCGGCCCTGGTCGTGTCCAGACGCCTCGTCGATCTGCGAAGGTCGATCTTCGACGGCGACCTCGTCCGGCATGAGGTCCACGGGCAGCCCTACTGGGCGGAGGCACGCTGACCTGTGCGCAACGAAGAACTGGCGAGGGACTACGTCCGACGCGCCGGGGCGCGGTTGCGGGCGGTCGATGTGCTTTTCGAGGTCGGGAGCTGGGCCGACGTGGTCCGGGAATCGCAGGAGATCGTCGAGCTCGCACTCAAGGGCCTCCTCAGGAGCGTCGGAGTAGACCCGCCGCGCGTCCACGATGTCTCCGACGTCCTCGAGGCCGAACGGGACCGGCTTCCGGTTGAATTGGCGGACGACCTCGACGTGCTGACCCGGGCGTCGAAGGAGCTGCGGCGCGACCGGGAGCTGGCCTTCTACGGGGCCGAGGACCTGACGCCGTCCGGGTTCTACTCGAGGGACGACGCCGATCGGGCGCGGGCGAGCGCCCGGCAGGTGGTCGAGATGGTCTCGGCGTGTGTGCCCCACGAGCGTCTCTGAGGTGGGGGGGCGAGGGAGCGGGGTGCGATGAGCGTGTACCTCGCCTTTCTGCGGGCGGTCAACGTCGGCGGGACGGGCAAGCTTCCGATGGCGGAGCTTCGCGAGCTCTGCGAGCGCATTGGGTTCACCGACGTACGCACGTACATCCAGAGCGGCAACGTCGTCCTGCGGAGCGACGCCGACCCGAGAGACGTCCGTGCGAAGCTCGAGTCGGCGCTGGAAGAGCACGCCGGCAAGCTCGTCGCCGTTCACATCCGGTCACCCGACCAACTCGCCGATATCCTCGCCCGGAACCCCTTCCCGGAGGCAGCACCCAACCGCGTCCTCGTTTCCCTGCTGGACGACCCGGCACCGCCCGAGGTGGACGGGGTCGAGGGGCCCACCGGAGAGGAGGTCCGCGCGTCGGGCCACGAGGTCTTCGTCCACTACGCGCAGGGGCAGGCCCGGTCGAAGCTGCGCCTTCCGCTTGATCCGAGCGCGACGGCGCGCAACCTGAATACCATGCGGAGAATGCTGGAGCTGGGGCGGACCGCGGAGTAAGCCCACTGGAGGGCGGCGACCGCCACGGCTTCGACCCCGAGCACCGAGACAATCAGGGCGACCCGCCTCTCGGCTTCCTTGTGCTGCTCGGCCGGCCTATCTCTAGAGAATGCCTCCGTCCGACCGCTCTTCCTCCGTTACCGAGCTGTTGTCCGACGCCTCCCACGGCAATCGGGCGGCCTTCGACCAGCTCCTGCCGATCGTCTACGAGGAGCTGCACGTGCTCGCCCGGTCCAAGCTCCGCGGCGAGCGGGAGGGCCACACGCTGGACACGAGCGCGCTCGTGCACGAGGCCTACCTCAAGCTGGTCCGGCAGACCGAGGTGGAGTGGCAGAGTCGGGCGCACTTCTTCGCCGTCGCGTCCCAGGCGATGCGCCGTGTCCTGATCGACTACGCTCGTCGACGAGCCACGAAGAAGCGGGGCTCGAGTCCGGTCGCGCTCGATCTTCGCGCGTTGGAGAGTGGCGAGATCGCGTTCGAAGGTCAGGCAGCGGACAACGATGCGGCCGCGGTCGTCGCGCTCGACGACGCGTTGAAGCGGCTCGCGGAGTTCAACCCGCGGGGCGCGCAGGTCGTGGAGCAGTGGTTCTTCGGTGGTCTGACCCAGAAGGAGATCGCGGAGGTCATGGGGCTCTCGGAAAAGACCGTGCGCCGGAGCTGGCAGGTCGCGCGGGCCTGGCTCAAGCGCGAGCTCGAGTCCGGCGGCAGCGCCGCCGGCGACTGAGCACGTGGACGCCGAACGGTGGGAGCGGGTCGAGCAGCTCTCTTACGAGGCGTTGCGGTACGAGGGATCGTCTCGTGACGACTTCCTCTCCGCGCAGTGCGGAGACGACATCGAGCTCCGAGCGGAGGTCGACTCGCTCGTCGCCGAGCTCGAGACGGACTCCGGCTTTCTCGCCAAGCCACTCGTCGAGATCCGACGACTGGCCGTCGAGGTCGACCTCATCGCCCCGGAGACCTTCGCCGGCCCCTATCGGCTCGTTCGCCCTCTCGGCCGCGGGGGCATGGGTGAGGTCTTCCTCGCCCAGTCGGTCGAAGACGAGGGCCAGACGGTCGCCGTCAAGATCATCCGGCGCGGCATGGACTCCGAAGACGTCGTGCGCCGATTCCGAGCCGAGCGACGGATTCTCTCGGAGCTGCGTCATCCGAACATCGCGCAGCTCTACAACAGCGGAGTCATGGAGGACGGGCGCCCGTACTACGTCATGGAGTACGTCGACGGTCAGCCCATCGACGTGTACTGCGATGAGCATCGACTCCCGGTATCCGCCAGGCTCGCGCTCTTCCTCCAGGTCTGCGGCGCGGTCCAGCACGCGCATCAGAACCTCGTCGTGCACCGGGATCTGAAGCCCGGCAACATCCTCATCGACGAGCACGGTGCACCCAAGCTCCTCGACTTCGGAATCGCCAAGGTGCTCGACCCCGATCCGGGGAGCGAGACCTCCAGGACCCGTACCGAGGTCCGGGTTCTGACGCCCGACTACGCGGCACCCGAGCAGCTCGTCGGTGGGGCCGTGACGGCGGCCACGGACTGCTACGGGTTGGGTGTGCTCCTGCACGTGCTTCTCACCGGTCGCCTTCCCGAGCGGGTGGGACGGGACGGTGGGGCGGATTCGGACGCGACGGAGGGCGACATCGTTCGACCCAGCCGACTGGTCGTTCTCCAGGACGAGTCGGAGACGCACGCCTCTCTCCGTGCCACCGAGGTACGCGCTCTACAGCGTAAGCTGCGGGGTGATCTCGACACGATCGTGCTCAAGGCCCTCCACGGCGAGCCCGGCCACCGCTATCCGTTCGCACAGGCCCTGGCCGACGATGTGCAGCGGTACCTCCAGGGGCGTCCGGTGCTCGCTCGCCCCGATACGCTCTGGTATCGGAGCCGGAAGTTCCTCCGGCGGAATGCCTGGGCGACGACCGCGGCCGCCGCGACCGTCACGGGCCTTACGATCTTCCTCGTTCAAGATGCGCGCCGATCGAGCGCCCTCGCCGCGGAGCGGGACCGCGCCGTGGAGGTCCGCGACTTTCTGCTCGAAGCGTTCGGCGCCAGCGGGGCGGATCAGTCGACCGCAGATACGCTCTCGGCGCGTCAGCTTCTGGACCGACAGGCCTCCTTGCTGGAAGAAGCGTACGCGGACCGGCCGCGTCTGCGGGCCGAGATGCTGGGTGTGCTGGCCGAGGGGTACCAGCGGCTCGGTCTCTTCGACCAGGCCGAGGGTCTCGCCCGTCGGTCGCTCGAGGAGCGCCGCAACGAGTACGGTATGCTGCACGGCGAGGTCGCCGCCGCCGAGCGCGCGCTCGGGTGGATTCGCCACGAGCAGGGTGCGTTCACGGACGCCGACTCGATCCTCGAGTCGGCGGTGGCCCACTGGCGCCGCCTCGGTCGCGGCGAGCGCGAGGGTCTCGCCCGGGCGCTCAACGATCACGGCGTCGTGGTGGACCGTCTCGGTCGGGCGGAGGAGGCTGCCGGGCTGCTCGAAGAGGCGCTCGACATCCGGACGGAGCTGCACGGTACCAATCATAGGTCCGTCGCCGTGACGGCGAGCAACCTGGCCGCGTCGCACTACCGGCGCGGCGACTACGAGGCCGCGACGCGGATGGGGGAGCGCGCGCTGGCGGTGCTTCAGGCGACGGTGGGGCCGGACCATCAGCGTTCATTCGTCGCCCAGAGCAACCTCGCCGTCGTCCGCTGGGTTGCGGGTGACCGCGAAGGCGCGGCGGCGGAGTACCGGGACCTCCTCTCCAGGCAGCAGCGCGTGCTCGGCGAAGCCCACCCGGTGGCGCTCCGGACGCAGCAGGCTCTCGCGTCGTTCTACGAGGGAACGGGTCGCCCGGAAGACGCGGTCGTGCAGCTGGAGGGGATCCTGGCGATTCGGGAGCAGACGAGCGGACCCGCCCACCCCGATGTCGCCGAGACGCTCGAGCAGCTGGGCGCGACGCTCGTTCGTGCGGGCCGGCCGGACGCCGCCGTGGAGAACCTCCTCCGCGCACTGGAGATCAAGCGAGCCGCCTTCGGCGAATCGCACGAGGAGGTCGCCGAGGTGCTCGGGATCATCGCGGAGGCGACGCACACCGCCGGCCGAACCGAGGAGTCGCTCGACTGGTACCGCGCCTCCGCCGAGACCTTCGCGTCCGCGCTCGGCGCCGACCATCCGCGTGGCGCCGCTCTACGGCTCCGGCTCGCCTCTGCCCTGTACGCGCTCGAGCGCTACGACGAGTCGCTTTCGGAGTACCTGCGCACCGAGGAGATCGTGTCGGGCAAGGTGCCGGAGACCAGTGCCACACTGAACACGGCGCGGCTCCAGGGCGCCGCGATCCTTCTGCGCCAGGGGCGGCTCGAGGAGGCCGAGGAGCGGGTCCGGGCGACCGAGTGCGCACTCGAGGCCGTGGACGGTGGACACGAGGTCGACGAGCTCCTGGGTCGGCTTCGGGCCTCGGTCGACTCGGCGGCGGCCGCCGGCGCCCGGGGCAGGGGAGGAGCTCGGCCCTAGGTA
>JANQME010000381.1 GCA_028280205.1 Longimicrobiales bacterium | reverse complement strand
CCGGGAGGCGCGCGAGCCGGGCCCCGCGGGCCCGGCGCCCGGATCGAAGCCGCGCATCGGCGAGGAGCGAGTGCGTGCCCGGGCGCAGGACCCCGAGCTCGCGGCGCGCTTCGAGCGCTTCCGCGCGGAGCTCGCCCTGGCCGACGAGGACGCCGACGTTCTCACCGGGAGTCGGGCGACGGCAGACTTCTTCGAGGCGGCTCTCGACGTGCACGACGACGCGGCCGCCGTGGCTGCCTGGATGGTGACCGACGTGCGCGGGGTGCTCGACGGGCGCACGGTCGATGCGCTGCCCTTCGACGGCGCGGCGCTCGGGCGTCTGGCCGCGCTGGTGGAGGAGGGCACCGTGACCCGGCGCGCGGCCAAGGACGTGCTGGCCCGCATGGCCGAGCACGGCGGTGATCCCGCCGAGCTCGTCGACGCGATGGGGCTGGCCGCGGTTTCGGACGCGGAGGAGCTGGGCGCCGTCGTCGACGACGTCCTCTCCGCCTGGCCGGACGAGGTCGAGGCGTACCGTGGCGGGAAGAAGAAGCTCGTCGGCCTCTTCGTCGGCGAGGTCATGAAGGCGACGGGCGGAGCCGCCGACCCGCGCACCGTACGGACCCTCCTCACGGAGAAGCTCGACTCGTGACGATGCGCGTGCGCTTCGCTCCGTCCCCGACCGGCTACCTGCACGTCGGCGGGGCCCGGACCGCCGTCTTCAACTGGCTCCTCGCCCGCCGCCATCAGGGCACCTTCGTCCTGCGCATCGAGGACACCGACCGCGAGCGCTCGAGCGACGCGCACACCCGGGCGATCGTGGACGGAATGGCGTGGCTCGGCCTCGACTGGGACGAGGGTCCGTTCTTCCAGAGCGAGGGTGTCGAGCGCCACCGGGAGGCCGCCCTCCGGCTGCTGGCCGAAGGCAAGGCGTACCGAGACTTCTCGGACGGCGAGGCGGTTCGGGAGGAGGCGCGGGAGCGGAAGATGCACCCGAGCCGGGTGGCGCGGGAGCACGCGGAGCGGGTGGATCCGGAGGAGTCCGAGCGCCGCGCCCAGGCGGGCGAACGCTTCGCGGTCCGCTTCCGGGTGCCCGACGGCGAGACGGTCTTCGAGGACCTCGTCCACGGAGAGACGCGCTTCGGCAACGACGACGTCGACGACCTCGTCCTGCTGCGTAGCGACGGCTCACCGGTCTACAACCTCGCGGTCGTCTCGGACGACGCCGAGCAGGAGATCACCCACGTCCTGCGCGGCGACGACCACCTCTCCAACACGCCCAAGCAGGTCCTCCTCTACCGGGCGCTCGGCCTGCCCGAGCCCCTCTTCGGCCACGTGCCCATGATCCTCGGGTCGGACGGGAGGAAGCTGTCCAAGCGGCACGGGGCGGTCGCGGTGAGCGCGTACGCCGAAGAAGGCATCCTTCCGGAGGCGATGCTGAACTTCCTCGCGCTGCTGGGATGGAGCCCGGGGGACGACCGCGAGTTCATGACCGCCGACGAGCTCGTTGCCGCGTTCTCGACCGAGCGTCTCCTCAAGTCGGCCTCGGTCTTCGACTCCGAGAAGCTCGGGTGGCTGAACGGGCGTCATCTGGCCGCCCGCCCCGACGACGAGCTTGCGGATCACCTGCGCACTGCGCTGGGAGACGAACCCTCCTTCCTCAACGGCCTGCTGGAGGACGAGGCGTGGCGCACGGCGCTCCTCGAGGTGGTGAAGCCGCGCGCACGCACGCTGGACGATCTGGTGGAGCAGGCGCGTCCCTTCCTGTGCGACCGACTGAGCTACGAGGAGAAGGCGGTCCAGAAGCACTGGCTTCGCGACCGGGACGCCGCGCTGGAGCGTCTGGAACGTCTTCTGGGCGCCTTCGACGGGGCCGAGTGGAGCGGGGAGGAGCTCGAGACCCGACTGCGCGCGACCGCGGCGGAGATGGAGGTCGGAGCGGGGAAGGTCATCCACCCGCTGCGGGTCGCACTCACCGGGAACATGGCCAGCCCGGGGATCTTCGACGTGCTCGTCCTGCTGGGCCGCGAGCGCGTGGATGCGCGCATTTCGGAGGGTCTGGAGCGTATTCGCGCCGCCTCCTGAGGAGGCAGAAAGTGCTTTCTTGACACCGTTCTTCGGCGCACATTAGGATAGCTCCCTCTTCTCCGACCGGGAGCCCTCAGGCCCCCCTCCAGGTGTTTGAAGTTGGCAAGAATTGAACCCGTCTCTCAGCGAGAAGCGCCCTCGGCACGCACGCCGGTCGAGCCGCTCACGGAGATCGAGAGGAAGATCCTCGATTTCATGGTTCAGTACCTGCGAGCGAACACCTATCAGCCGTCCATCCGCGAGATCGGCGAGCGGTTCGGGATCAAGAGCACCAAGACCGTCTCGGAGCACCTCCAGGCGCTCGCCGAGAAGGGGTGTCTCGAACGCGACCCCTCGCGCTCGCGCGGCGTACGCATCCTCGGGGTCGATCTGAGCCCGAACACGGTCGCCGTTCCGTGTTACGCCGAGGTCCCCGAGGACGGGGCCTCGTCGGAGGCCGACACGTTCGTTTCCGTCGATCGCCAACTCGGCGGCGAGAGCGGGTCGTTCTTCGTACGCGCGAAGGCGAACGATCTGGCGGTGCTCGGGGTCGAGGAGGGGGATCTCCTCCTCGTGTCTCCGATCGCGCTGGAGGATGTCGAGGACGGGACGATCGTCGTCGCCGAGGTCGGGGGTGACTCCGCCTTCCACCGCTTCTCGCGCAACGGGCGTGGGGTTCATCTCGAGGCGCTCCAGCCTGGAGGAGGCTCGACGGTGGTCGAGGACACGGAGAGCCTCCACCTCATCGGTCGGGTGACCGGCTTCTACCGGCGCATGGAGGAGGTCGACGCGATCACGCTCACGCAGCATTGAGCGTGGCGCGGGACGAGTCGCCCGCCGCCGTCGACTCCGGAGCCGCCGACGCCGCCTGGATGGAGCACGCGCTGTCCCTGGCCCGTGCGGCCGCCTCGGAGGGAGAGGTGCCGGTGGGTGCGGTCGTGGTCCGAGGAGGTCGCGTCGTCGGAGAGGGGGCGAACCGAACGGTGCGCGACGCCGATCCCACGGCGCACGCGGAGGTGGTGGCGATCCGGGACGCGGCGCGCTCGCTCGGCGACTGGCGCCTCCTCGACACCACCCTGTACGTGACGCTCGAACCGTGCGCGATGTGCGCGGGTGCGATCGTTCTGGCCCGAATCCCCGAGGTCGTCTACGCGGCCCGCGACCCGAAGGCCGGCATGGGCGGCTCGCTGGGCAACCTCCTCCAGGACGCACGCCTCAACCACCGGTGCACGGTGCGCAGCGGGGTCGGGGCGGAGGCGTCGGCCGAGCTGCTGCGGGGCTTCTTCCGGGAGAGACGGGGGTGAGGACGGCGCGAAGGGCGAGTACGGCGACAGGGTCGCCCGGCGGCCTCGTCGTCCGGATCGGTCTCGTCGTGCTCGCGGCGGTCGGGCTGGCCGGGTGCACCGTGGTGGGCACGCCCCGGACCGAGCCGCCGCCCGTGACGGTACGCGTCACGCCGCCCGCCGAGCGCCCGTCCGTCGAGTCGGAGGTGCGTCCCGTCTCGACGGTGGAGCCGAAGCGCTCCTTCGAGGAGGTGCGTGCCGTGTGGGTCGTCCGCTACACGCTGACGAGCGAGCAGGCCGTGCGCTCCATGGTCCGCACTGCGTCGGAGGCGGGGATCAACACGCTGATCGTCCAGGTCCGCGGACGCGGCGACGCCTTCTACGACTCGGGCCTCGAGCCCCCGGGCGAATCGATCCGCGAGCCCGACCTCGACCCCCTGCGCCTGGTCGTCGAGGAGGCGCACGCGCGGGGGATGGCGGTGCACGCGTGGGTGAACACCCACCTCGTGTGGGGCCCCACCGAGCTCCCCGAGAGCCCCGAGCACCTGGTGCGTGCGCACCCGGACTGGCTCTCCGTTCCGCGTCCGCTGGCACGGGAGCTGGCGGGGATCGATCCCTTCGACGAGCGCTTCGTGCGGCGTCTGATCCGCTACGCGCGGGAGAACGCCGCGACGGTCGAGGGCATCTACACGAGCCCGTCGCACCCGGCGGTCCAGGATCGGGTCCACGCCGTCTGGCTCGATCTGGCGACCCGGTACGACCTCGACGGGCTGCACTTCGACTACATCCGCTTCCCCTCGGCGCGCTACGACTACTCGATCGGCGCGCTGGAGCGCTTCCGCTTCTGGGTGCGCGACCGCCTCGCTCCGACCCGCTTCGCCGAGCTCGACCGGGCGTACGAGTCCGATCTCTTCGCCTTCACGGACGGCGAGCCCGCGCTCTGGGACGACTTTCGACGCGCGCAGGTGACGCGCCTGGTGACCCGTATCCGCGACGACGTGAAGGCGGTCGATCCCCGACTCGTCGTCTCGGCGGCCGTGATCGCCGACCCCGAGCTCGCCTACGTCGATCGCTTCCAGGACTGGCGCTCGTGGCTGCGCGACGGCCTCCTCGACGTCGCGGTGCCCATGGCGTACACGCCCGACGCGGAGCGCTTCGCCGAGCTCGTCGCCGAAGCGCGTGCGGCCGCCCCGGCCGCGGATCGGCTCTGGGCCGGGATCGGGGCGTACATGAACTCCGCGCGGGGCACGATCGAGATGATCGACCTCGCGCGGGCGGGAGGTGCCGGCGGCGTCGTCCTCTTCTCCTACGACTGGGCCGTGGGCGAGGGGCGGGGCGACCCCGACGATCCCCTACTGGACCGGATCGGGCGGGAACGCTTCGGGCGGTAGGTAAGCCCGGACGCGCGGGGTGCCACACCCGCGTGGAGCTTCCCTCAGTCGACCGACGCGGGCGCTTCGACCGGCCGGCCGATGAAGACGACGATGCCCACCAGGAGGAGCGCTCCGGCCGCCAGCGCCATCACGGGCGGAAGCCCGTACGCGGTGCCGACGTTACCCACGGTGATCCCCACGATCCCCACGGCGAGCGCGTAGGGAAGCTGCGTCTTCACGTGATCCACGTGGTCGCACGCCGACGCAGTCGAGGACAGCACGGTGGTGTCGGAGATCGGGGAGCAGTGGTCGCCGAAGATGGCGCCGGCCAGCACCGAGGCGATCGAGCCGTACAGGATCGGCTGGGCGGGCCCGCCCGGCAGGACGTCGGGTGCCCCGAGCGCCACGATGAGCGGGATGACCACGGGCAGCATGATCGCCATCGTGCCCCACGACGTCCCCGTGGCGAAGGCCATGGCCGCCGACGTCACGAAGACGATGGCCGGCAGAAGCTCGATCGCGACGCGGTCGGAGAGGAGGAGCGCGAGGAAGCTCGACGTCCCGATCGCCTCGGTCACGGCACCCATCGACCAGGCGAGGACGAGGATGATCATCGCGAGCATCATCGCCCGGAAGCCCCCGACCAGGGCGTCGACGCACTCGCCCGCGGTCAGGATGCGCTGCAGGATGGAGAGGAAGGCCGCGGCGAGGACGCCCGCGAGCGAGCCCCAGAGGAGCGCGTCGTACGAGGCGGACTCGCTGAAGACGTCCCGGAGCGAAGCCCCGGGTCCGGTCACGGCGACCCCCGAGGTGTAGAGGCCGGCGAGGACGACGACGACGACCGTGGCGACCGGGACGGCCGCGTTCCACCACCGCCGGGGCGCCCCCTCCTTCGGGCTCATCTCCTCGGTGTCCGTGTCCACGGCCAGGTGCGCGCCCGGTCGGTACAGGCCGCCCCCGGAGGCTGCGCGCGCCTCGGCGGTGCGCATCGGACCGAAGTCCCGCCCCGTGGCCGAGGTCAGCACGACGAGCAGGAGCGCGAGCAGCGGGTAGAAGAGGTAGGGGATCGTCTCGATGAAGACGTTGAAGGCGTTGGCATCGAGACCGGAGAGGTCGGGATTCTGCTCGCGTGCGATGCCGAAGCCGTCCCCGATCAGGCTGATCTCGTAGCCGACCCACGTCGACACGGGGATGAGCGCGGCGACGGGCGCGGCCGTCGAGTCCACGAGGTAGGCGAGCTTCTCGCGCGAGATGCGGAGCCGGTCGGTGATCGGCCTCATCGTGTTGCCCACGATGAGCGTGTTCGCGTAGTCGTCGAAGAAGATCGCCATCCCCGCGGCCCAGGTCGCGAGCCGGCCGCGCCGGGGCGTGCTGGCGAAGGGGGCCACGGCGTCGACGATCCCCTGCGTACCCCCGTTGCGCGAGATGAGCCCGACCATCCCGCCGAGCAGCAGCGTGAAGATCATGATCGCGGCGTGGTCGGCGTCGGCGACGGCCGGCACGATGAAGCGGTCGATGAAGCGCCCCGTTCCGGCGATCGGATCGAAGCCCCCGACGGCGAGAGCGCCCAGCCACACCCCGGCGACGAGGGCGGTCACGACCTCGCGGAAGAGGAGCGCGAGCACGATCGCGAGGAGCGGTGGCAGGATCGAGAACCAACCCGGCGTGAGGGTGGGTGCGAGCTCGATCGAGGCCTCGCCGACGAGCACCGTGAGCGGAAGATCCTCCCGCGAGCCGACGAGCACACCCGAAGCCGTCGCCTCGGCCCCCGCCGTCACAGTGCCCGCTGCCAGAATCTCTTCCGACGCCGACCGGACCTCCCACCACGACGACGGCTCGGTGCCGCCCCGCAGCGTGAGCTGGAACGGGATGCCGCGCAGCACGACGTCGGGCGGGTCGACCACCTCCTGGGCCGCCGCCGGGCCGACCGCGACGACAGCCGCGAGGAGCACGAACGAGAACAACGGAACAGCGGACAGACGCATCGGCACGGGAGGCTGCGGCGCGGCAGGACGGCGACAGAATGGGGTCTGCGCACCGCGCGTGATACCCCCGTGACCGGTCGTTGACCGTGGAAGAGCGACGACCGAACTTACCGCCGCCCTGCACGGTCGGGCGCCGCGGCCGGCGCTCGACGGCCGCCCTCGAATCCCTCACATGACCGCTCGCAACCGCGTCCACGTGATGAGCGAGTCGGACGTTCTCCGTGCGGTGGCGCGGATGGCTCGCGAGGTCGTCGAGCGCAACGGCGGGACCGAGGGCCTCGTCGTGATGGGCATCCACCGGCGTGGCGTCCAGATCGCCGAGCTCCTGCGCGAAGAGATCGAGCAGGTGAGCGGGGGCGAGGTCCCATCCGGATCGGTCGACATCTCCCTGTACCGGGACGACCTGGAGGTCATCGGGCCGCGGCCGATCGTGGGTGGATCCGAGCTGCCTGCCGAAGGCATCGACGAACGATGCGTGGTCCTGGTCGACGACGTGGCCTACACGGGCCGGACGTCGAAGGCCGCCCTGAACGAGGTCGGGGACTGGGGTCGGCCGCGCCGCGTGCTCCTCTGCGTGCTCATCGACCGGGGCGGGCGAGAGCTCCCCATCCACCCCGACGTGGTCGGCCGGCGCTTGGAGGTGCTCGAGGGTCAGCGCGTGGAAGTGCTCGTTCCGGAGCACGATGGGCGTCTCGGCGTGGACGTCGTCCAGGCGGTCGAGAAAGGCGCGTGAGCGAACCGGGGACGCCGCTCGGCAAGGACCTGATCGGGCTCGAGGGGCTCGACGCCGATCAGATCCTCGCGATCCTCGACACCGCCGAGCCTTTCAAGGAGATCTCGCAACGGCGGATCAAGAAGGTGCCGGTGCTGCGCGGCAAGACGATCGTGAACCTCTTCTTCGAGGCGTCGACGCGGACCCGGATCTCCTTCGAGTTCGCCGAGAAGCGGTTGAGCGCGGACACGGTGAACATCTCGTCCACGGGGTCGTCGGTGACGAAGGGGGAGACGCTCGTCGACACCGCCCGGAACCTGGAGGCGATGAGCATCGACATGGTGGTGATGCGGCACGGGTCGTCGGGCGCCGCGCGCTTCCTCGCCGAGCGGATTCCGTCCAACGTGGTGAACGCGGGGGACGGGTGGCACGAGCATCCGACCCAGGGCCTGCTCGACCTCCTCACGATTCGGGATCACCGGGGATCGATCGAGGGGCTGAAGGTGTGCATCGTCGGCGACATCCTGCACTCGAGGGTCGCGCGCTCGAACATCCACGGGCTGCGGGCGCTGGGTGCCGAGGTCGCGGTGTGCGGACCCCGCACGCTCCTGCCGCCGGTCCCCGAGGATCTGGGCTGCGTCGTCTTCACCCGGGTGGAGGAGGCGATCGAGTGGGCCGACGTCCTGAACGTCCTCCGGCTGCAGCTCGAGCGCATGGAGGCGGGGTACGTGCCCAGCCTGCGCGAGTACAACCGGATCTGGGGCGTGTCCCGGAAGCGGCTCGAGGCCGCCGAACGCGAGATCCTCATCCTTCATCCCGGCCCGATGAACCGGGGCGTCGAAATCGATTCGGATGTGGCCGACGGGCCCCACTCCGTGATCCTCAACCAGGTGACCAACGGAGTCGCCGTGCGCATGGCGGTGCTCTACCTCCTCGCGGGTGGTCAGCCGGAGAAGGCCGAAGCGGCCAAGCAGGGAGGCGAAGCATGAGCGAGCGGATTCTTCTCCGCGGGGGACGGGTCGTCGACCCCGGCCGGGGCGTGGACGCGGTGCAGGACGTCCTGCTGGCGGACGGCACCGTGGTCTCGGTCGCGCCCGGGATCGAGGCCGCCGAGGGCACCCACGTCCTGGACTGCGACGGGCAAGTCGTCTGCCCGGGACTCATCGACGTCCATGTGCACCTGCGCGAGCCCGGTGAGGAGCACAAGGAGACGATCGCGACGGGGGCGGAGTCCGCGGTGGCCGGGGGCTTCACCTCCATCTGCGCCATGCCGAACACCGACCCGCCGATCGACGACCCGGCGGCGGTCGGCTTCGTGGCCGCCGAAGGACGGCGCGCCGGCTTCGCTCGGGTCTACCCGGTGGGGTGTATCTCCGCCGGCCGGGCGGGCGAGCGGCTCGCGCTCGTGGGCGAGATGGTCGACGAGGGCGCGGTGGCCATCACCGACGACGGCAGCCCGGTGATGAACTCGGGGCTCATGCGGCTCGCGCTCGAGTACGCGCAGGCGTTCGGGATTCCGGTGGCCGACCACCCGGAGGACGTCGGTCTCTCCGCGAACGGGCAGATGAACGAGGGGATCGTCTCCTCGCGCCTCGGCCTTGCGGGAAAGCCGAACGCGGCCGAGGACATCCACATCGTGCGGGACCTTCTTCTGGCGGAGCTCACCGGTGGACACATCCACCTGCAGCACGTATCGACGAGCTTCGGCGTGGCGTCGATCCGCAGGGCGAAGGAGCGCGGCGTGCGCGTGACGGCGGAAGCCTCGCCCCACCACCTCGTGCTCACGCACGAGGCCGTCGAAGGGTACCGGACGGACGCGAAGATGAACCCTCCGCTGCGCACGCAGGAGGATGTCGATGCGGTGCGGGCGGGCGTCGCGGATGGCACGTTGGACACGATCGCGACGGACCATGCGCCGCACCACTACGACGAGAAGGAGGCCGCTTTTGCCGATGCGCCCAATGGGATCGTCGGGTTGGAGACGGCGCTCGGTGTGGTGCTCACGCGGGTCGTCGGGGAGGGCGTCATCGACCTGCCCACGATGATCGACCGGATGAGCTGTCAGCCGGCCCGCGCGTTCGGCCTACCGGGTGGCACGCTCGCCGAGGGCAGCCCCGCCGACGTCACGGTCTTCGACCCCACCGCGACGTGGACCGTGGATCCCGGTGCCTTCCGCTCCAAGAGCCGGAACTCGCCGTTCACCGGTTGGGAGCTCACCGGCCGTCCCACGACGACGATCGTGGGCGGGCGCGTCGTCTGGTCGGGCTGATCAGGCGAGCGCGTTGACGTGACGCGTCAGGCCGCTCTTGATTCGGGCCACCCGGTTCGGGTGGAAGAGGCGGCGGGTGGCCGCCCGGTCGAGCAGGGCCACGGCCTCGGTGAGGCGCGCGGAGCCGTCGGCGGCGCTCTCGGCGGCGCGGACGCGCTTGATGGCGGTGCGTATGCGCGCACGCTCGGCCCGGTTCTTCACCCGGGCGGCGGCGCTGAGGGCCATGCGCTTCTTCGCACTCTTGATGTTCGGCATGTCGACGCTCTGCGAGCGGTTTTTCTGACGACGTGGAGCCTGAAAAGCTAGATGAGCGCACGAACGGGATCAACGGGTGGGGAGCCCACCGACGGCCCGGTAGGTTAAGCCATGGACTTTCTCCTCGCCGGCAGCGTGCTGCTCGTCTCGATCGTCGTCCACGAGGTCGCGCACGCCTGGCAGGCTCGCCGTGAAGGCGACGACACGGCCGAGCGGCTGGGCCGCATCACGCTCAACCCGATCCCGCACCTCGACCTCTTCGGCTCGTTCATCGTCCCGGCGTCGCTCTACGCGATGGGGACGCTGGCTGGTGGGGGCGGCTTCCTCTTCGGTTGGGCGAAGCCGGTGCCGGTGAATCCGGCCAACTACCGCGACTACGTGAAGGGCGACATCCGGGTCTCGATGGCGGGCATCGTGTCCAACCTCGCTCTCGCCCTCCTTGCGACGCTCGTCACGGCGGTGCTCGTGAAGCTGGAGTCCGTCGGCTTCGGCTCCGCCGCGCTGCTGGATCCGATGTTCGCGGCGCTCAACTACGCGCTCTACATCAACTTGATCCTGGCCTTCTTCAACCTCGTCCCCATCCCGCCGCTCGACGGTTCGCACGTCGTGGCACACATGCTCCCCCGCGAGCTGCAGGCACAGTACCGGCAGGTGGGACAGTACGGGATCCTGATCCTCGTGGGGCTCCTGTACCTCGTGCCGGGCGCGTTCTCCGTCGTGCTCTGGCCGGTCCTCTTCCTGCGCGGCCTGGCCGACTGGTTCATCCGCCTGTGGATCTGACGCTCGCCGAGCGGCCGCCCCGCGACAGCTTCTTCCTCGTCGAGATCGAGCGCTTCCAGGGGCCGCTCGACCTCCTGCTGCACCTGATCCGCACGCAGGACGTCGACATCTTCGACATCCCGATCGCGCGCATCACCGATCAGTTTCTGCAGGCGATCCGCGGGCTGGACGTAACCGACCTCGACGGGGCGGGCGAGTTCCTCGAGATGGCCGCCACGCTCATCCACATCAAGTCGCAGATGCTCCTGCCCCGGCCGGGCGAGGAGGAGGACGAGGATCCGCGCGCCGAGCTCGTGCGCCGCCTGCTCGAGTACGAGCAGATTCGCGAGGTGTCGGAGCGCCTGCGCGCCGCCGAGGCGGACCGCAGCCGGCGCAAGGCCAAGGGGTACGTGCCGCCGCGACCGCGGAAGCCGACCGCCGAGGTGCCGCCCGAGCCCGACTGGGACGACGTCTTCGCGGCGGCTCTGGAGGTCGAGACGCCGATCGAGCGCGAACGGGAGCATCGCGTCACGACGCGCACGGTCACGATGGAGGAGAAGGCGGTCCTGATCCTCGATGCGCTCAAGAGCAGCACGCGTGTGGAGTTCTCACGGCTGGTGGAGCGCTTCCGCGAGCGCTCGCACGGGGTGATGACGTTCCTGGCCGGCCTCGAGCTGACCCGCCGCCGGCTCCTCTTCCTGCGCCAGACCCGACCGTTCGCCGAGCTCTGGATCTACCGACGCGACGACGCCGACGCCCTGCCGGCGCCGGACCTGCAGACGAGCCACGAGGACGAGGACACGGACGAGGAGACGCACGCGTGAACGTGCACCAGATCGTGGAGGCGGTCCTGTTCGCTTCCGACGCCCCGCTCACGGCCGACGAGATCGCCCGCGCCGACGAGCTGCTCGATGAGGATCAGGTCGAGGACGCGCTCGGCTTCCTGCGCGCGGAGTACGACGACGCGGGGCGGTCCTTCGAGATCGTGGAGCTGGCCGAGGGCTTCCAGATCCTGACCCGCGCGGAGTTTGCCCCGTACCTGGAGCGCTTCGACAACGTCCCCCGCTCCGCGCGCCTCTCCGGGCCCGCCCTCGAGACGCTCGCGATCATCGCCTACCGGCAGCCGATCGGGCGGATCGAGATCGAGTACATCCGCGGGGTGGGCGCCTCCGGCGTCATCCGCTCGCTCCAGGACCGCAGGCTCGTCGAGGTGGTGGGTCGCGCCGAGGGTCTCGGCCGGCCGCTCCTCTACGGCACGACCTCGTTCTTCCTCGAGCACTTCGGCTTCCGGTCGCTCGAGGATCTTCCGCGCCCCGACGAGCTTCCGGTCGTTCTGCGCGAGCGAATCCCGCTGGGGCCGGACGCGGCGCCGGAGGACGGGCACGGGGGAGAGGGGGCGGACGCCGGGGAAGATGCCGAGGTCGTCCCGGACGCGGACCCGGAGCCGGCCGACCCGGCTTGAGCGGCACGGACGAACCGGTCCGGCTCCAGAAGTACCTTTCCCGGGCCGGAGCGGCCTCGCGTCGCGAGGCCGAGCGTCTCATGCTCGCCGGCCGCATCTCGGTCAACGGCGAGGTCATCCGGGAGCTCGGAACCCGAGTGGTCCCCGGCGTGGACCGGGTCACGCTCGACGGCGAACCGGTCGAGACGGCGCCGATGCGCTGGGTGGCCTACCACAAGCCTCCGGGGGTTCTCACCACGCGTTCGGACCCGCACGGGGGACGCACCCTCTACGATGAGCTTCCCGACGA
>JANQME010000039.1 GCA_028280205.1 Longimicrobiales bacterium | reverse complement strand
CGGAAGACGACCGCTACTTCGTCGTCGCCACCTGCGACCCGACGAACGTGGAGGCGGAGCGCGCGCTGGGCTTCAGCACGGGGCGAACGCCCCGCTTCGTCGTGGCCGCGCCGGGTGTGATCCAGGACGCCCTGGACGAGCGCTTCTCACCGGAACGGGCGGTCGAGACGCTGTTGGGTGGGCTCACCGAAGACATCGGCGAGGACGCGGTACGACTCGTGGAGGAGATGGGCCCGGAGTCCATCTCCGAGGACGACGCTTCGGCGACCCCGGTCGTGAAGCTGACGAACCTCATCATCCGCGATGCGATCTCGGCGGGGGCGAGCGACATCCACATCGAGCCGGGTCGCCGGCTGGGAGCCGTCCGATACCGCGTCGACGGGGTCCTGCGCAAGCATATGGACCTGCCGATGGCCGCGCTCAACCGGATCATCTCGCGGATCAAGGTGCTCGCGAAGCTCGACATCGCGGATCGCCTGCGTCCCCAGGACGGGAAAGCACGAGTTCAGGTGAAGGCCCGTAGCTACGATCTGCGGGTCTCCACGATCCCGGCCGGCGGAGCCGAGAAGTGCGTGATCCGGGTGCTCGACTCGAGCAGCTCGCTCTCGCTGGACGACCTCGACATCCCGAAGCCGGAGCTCGAGCGCCTGCGCGCGCTGCTCACGAACCGCGACGGGATCGTCGTCGTCACCGGCCCGACCGGGTCCGGAAAGACGACGACGCTGTACGGCGCTCTCCGCGAGCTGGCCAACGGCAAGGTCAACATCATGACCGTCGAAGATCCGATCGAGTACGAGCTCGCGGGCGTGACCCAGACGCAGGTGCAGACGAAGCAGGGGATGACCTTCGCCGGGGCGCTGCGGGCGATGCTCCGACAGGACCCCGACGTGATCCTGGTGGGCGAGATCCGCGACAAGGAGACGGCCGTGACGGCCGCTCAGGCCGCCATGACCGGCCACCTCGTCCTCACCACCGTCCATGCCAACGACGCGGTGTCGAGCGTGGCCCGGCTGGCGGACATGGGACTTCAGTTCGGCACGATCGCCCAGACGATGCGGGGCGCGATCGCGCAGCGGCTCCTGCGCCGCGTCTGCGTCGCCTGCGCCGAGCCGGTGCGGGGCCAGCTCACGCCCGACGAGCAGCGGCTCACCGAACGCCACGGGATGGAGCCCGTCGTCCGCGCCGTCGGCTGTACGGAGTGCGGCTTCACGGGCTACCGCGGGCGGCTCCCCGTGAACGAGGTACTCGTCGGGAGCCCGCGATTCCAGCATGCGGTCGAGCAGCGCAAGGGATGGGCGACGCTGGATCGCCTCGCCCAGCAGGGTGGGATGCGGACCCTGCACGAGGTCGGCCTCGAGTGGGTCGCCCAAGGCAAGACGACGCTGGTCGAAGTGGAGCGTGTCCTGGGTCAGGTGATCGACCAGGGCGACGACGAGCACGATTCCGGACCCCCGCGGGTCCTCATCGTCGACGACGACGAGGACGCCCGGACGATGATGCGCTCGCTCCTGGAGAAGGACGGCTTCGAGGTCGAGGAAGCCGAGGACGGGCACCGCGGTCTCGACGTGCTCAAGGTCGACCAGGACTTCCGGCTCATCGTCCTCGACCTCGCCATGCCGGGACTCGGCGGGCGCGAGGTCCTGGAGCAGATCCGCGGCTCGGTGGAGACGTCGGCGCTCCCGGTCCTCATCCGGACCGCCACGGGCAGCGACGAGCTCGAAGCCGAGCTGCTCGAGGCGGGGGCGGACGACTACGTGGAGAAGACGGTCGACGCGACGCGCTTCCTGGCCCGTGTTCACGCCGTGATGCGACGCGCGCTCTGAGGTAGCCGGGAACCGGCTCCCGACGGCAGGGAACTCCGGTAGCCGTACCGAGATACGAAGCGGCGCGGGAGCGAACGGTCCGATTGACACCCCCTACGGCGCGCGGCAGCTTTACGGGCTGCCGCAAACCGGGGTGGATCGGCGCCCTCAGGCCCCGTCCGGGGCCCTTTTTTCGTTGAACCCACGAACCGCATGTTCAAGTCCGTACGCAGCCGACTGATCGCCATCGCGCTCGTCGTCCTCGCCTTCGGCTGGCAGCTCTACGCCCACAAGGAGCGCACCGGCGATTGGCTCAAGCTCGGCCTGGATCTCCAGGGCGGGATGCACCTTCAGCTCGAAGTCGACGACCCGGACGGGACGATGACGGCCGAGGCGAAGTCGGACATGATCGACCGGGTGGACCGGATCATCCGCACCCGGATCGACGAATTCGGCGTCGAGGAGCCCCTCATCCAGAAGGTCGGGGGCGAGCGGCTCATCGTCGAGCTTGCCGGGATCGAGGACGAGGACCAGGCGAAGGGCATCGTCCAGCGGAACGCCTTCCTGGAGTTCAAGCTCGTCCTTCCGACATCGGACTTCGAACAGGCGCTGCCCCGCGTCGACCGGGCGATCGTGGCGACGCTGGGCGTGGATTCGATCCGCGCGCTCGGGCGCGACGTGGAGGTCACGACGGACGACGAGCTCACGGACATCCTCTTCGGTACGAACAGCTCGGCGGCGGACAGCGCTCAGCAGGACTCTGCGGCGGCGCCGGTGGACAGCGCCGCCGCCGCGGCGCAGGCCGCCGCGGACTCCGTGTCGGCCGTGGAGGACGCGCTGCGGCCCTTCTCCTCGCTCCTTTCCTTCGGCGACGTGGAGGGGACCTTCCTCGTCGCCGCGGCGGACCGCCCGGTCGCGGAACAGTTTCTCGCGATGGAAGAGGTCCAGCGGGCCTTCCCACGAGGTCAGATCGTGCTCTGGGGTGGGGACCTGCTCGCGCAGGCCGCGCAGAATTACTACCGCCTGTACGTCCTCGAAGAGGAGTCGTTCCTGACGGGAGAGCAGCTCGAGGACGCGACGGCCGGACGCGACCCGCAGTTCAACCAGTCCCAGGTCCAGTTCCAGTTCTCCCGGGCCGGAGGCCGGCAGTTCGCCCGCTTCACCGGGGCGCACGTGGGGGATTTCCTGGCCATCGTCCTCGACAACGAGGTGATGAGCGCACCCGTCATCCGCGACCGCATCGGAGCGCAGGGCCAGATCGACATGGGGCAGGGGACGCCTCTCGAGGAGGCCCGCGACCTTGCGCTCGTGCTGCGCGCCGGAGCGTTGCCCGCACGGATCAACATCATCGAGGAGCGGACGGTCGGTCCGTCGCTGGGACAGGATTCCATCGATCAGGGGCGGGTCGCCGGGCTCGTCGGGATCGCCTTCGTCATCGTCTTGATGACGCTCTACTACCGGGTCGCCGGTATGCTCGCGGTGGGTGCGCTCGCGGTCTACGTGATCCTGGTGCTCGGAGGCCTGGCGGCGATGAACGCCACGCTCACCGTCCCGGGCATCGCGGGGCTCATCCTCTCGATCGGGATGGCCGTGGACGCGAATGTCCTGATCTTCGAGCGCATCCGTGAGGAGCTCGAACACGGGCGGGCTACGCGCAGCGCGGTGGACGAGGGCTTCCAGCACGCACTGTCGGCGATCGTGGACGCCAACATCACGACGCTCATCACCGCGCTGATCCTCTTCCAGTTCGGGACGGGGCCGGTGCGCGGCTTCGCCGTGACGCTCTCCATCGGAATCGTCGCGTCCTTCTTCTCCGCCCTCTTCGTAACCCGCTCCTTCTTCCTGGCCTATCTATCGGGGAAGAAGGCCTCGGATCCGATCAGCATCTGACACGCCCATGAAGCTCTTCCACCACGCCGCCTACCGCTTCATCGAGAAGCGCCGGGCTGCTTACGTCTTCTCGGCGATCGTGCTCTCGCTCGGGATCGGAGCCATGATCCTGAACGTCGTGCAGATCGGGAGCTGGCAGAACTATGGCGTCGACTTCGAGGGCGGCTCTCTCGTCCAGGTGCAGTTCGGCACTCCGGTCGAGGCAGGCCAGATCCGCGAGGCTCTGGGGCCGGAGAATGCGGCGGAGGTCACCACCTTCGGCGCCGACAACGAGTACCTGATCCGCGCCCCGATCGAGGACGACGCCTCGATCACGGAGGTTGCGGACCGGATCGAAGGACTCCTGTCCGAGGCGTTCGGCCCCGGGTCGTTCGAGGTACGCAACACGGAGCTCGTCGACCCGAAGGTCGGCGGCGAGCTGCAGCAGAAGGCGCTGCTCGCGATCATGTTCTCGATGCTCCTCACGCTGACCTACCTCGCGATGCGCTTCGAGCTCCGCTTCGGGCTCGCCGCGGTGATCGCGACAGCGCACGACATCCTCATCACGCTCGGATTCCTCGCGGCGTTCCGGGTCGAGATCGCGCTGCCCACGGTGGCCGCCATCCTGACCATCCTCGGGTACTCGCTGAACGACACGATCGTCGTCTTCGACCGGATCCGTGAGAACATGCAGGCGAAGGGTGCACGCAAGCGGGATCCGATCGACCTGGTGAACCAGTCGATCAACGAGACGCTGCCCCGCACGGTGCTCACGTCGGGCACGACGCTGGCGGTGCTGTTGTCGCTGCTCGTCCTCGGCGGCGCCGTGATCCAGGACTTCACGATCGTGCTGATCCTCGGGGTCGTGGTCGGGACGTACTCGTCGATCTTCGTCGCCTCCCCGGCCCTCATCGAGATCCAGAAGCGGTTCGGAACGGGGAAGTCCGGCGAGCGGAAGAAGGAGCGTCCCCAGCCCGCGACGGTGTGATCGAGTACTTCGACAGCCACTGTCATCTGACCGACGCCGCCTTCCAGGACGACCGGGAGGCGGTGTTTCATAGGGCCGCGGAAGCGGGCGTGACCCGAATCGTCACGATCGCCTCGTCGCTCGTGGACGCCCGGGCCGCCCTCGAGGTCGCGGCGCGGCACGACGGCGTGTGGAGCACCGCGGGGGTGCACCCGCACGAGGCGGGCGAGGCCGAGCTCGGCGATGTCGAGCAGATCGAGGCGCTCGCGCTGCAGCACGAGACGATCGTGGCCGTCGGCGAGACGGGGCTCGACTACCACTACGACCATGCTCCCCGCGCTCGGCAGCGCCTGTTCTTCGAGGCGCATCTGGCGCTGGGTGCCGCGCTCGGCAAGCCCGTCGTCGTGCACTCTCGCGAGGCGGACGAGGACGTCGCGGCGGCGCTGCGCGCCATGCCGGAGCGGACGTCCGGAGTGCTCCACTGTTTCACCGGAGGCGAGCGTGCCTTCACGGAAGCCATGGCGGCCGGCTGGTACGTCTCGTTCTCGGGGATCGCCTCGTTCCGCTCCTTCGGCGCGGTGGAGCTCCTCCGCGAGGTGCCCGCCGACCGTCTGCTCGTCGAGACCGATGCGCCGTACCTCGCGCCGGTCCCGCATCGCGGCCGGCGCAACGAGCCTGCCCGGATCGTGAACGTGGTCGACGCCGTGGCGGCCCACCTCGACGAGGAGCCCTCCGCGGTCGCCCGCCGCACCACGGAGAACGCCCGCCGCTTCTACGGGGTGGCGTGATGGCCCGCCGCATCCACGTGCTCCCGGATGCCGTGGCCAACCAGATCGCCGCGGGAGAGGCGGTCGAGCGCCCCGCCTCCGTGGTCAAGGAGTTGGTCGAAAACGCGCTGGACGCGAGCGCGGGCTCCGTGGAAATCGCCGTGGAACGGGGTGGAAAGCGGAGGATCCGGGTGGCCGACGACGGCATCGGGATGAGCCGGGAGGACGCGCTCCTCTGCTTCGATCGCCACGCGACGAGCAAGATCTCCGTCGCGACCGACCTCACCGGCGTGCGCACCTTCGGCTTCCGCGGCGAGGCGGTCCCCTCGATCGCCGCCGTTTCGCGCACGACGCTCGAGACGTGGGACGGTGCGGAGGAGGCGGGCACCCGCATCCGCTGCCACGGCGGGCGGATCGACGAGGTGGACGACTGCGTGCGCCGCCGCGGCACGACCTTCGACGTGCGCAACCTGTTCTACAACGCACCGGTACGAGCCCGCTTCCTCAAGTCGGTGAGCGCCGAGACCCGCGCCGTGCACGACGTGGTCACGGCCCTGGCGCTCTCGAATCCGGCCGTCGGCTTCGTTCTCACCTCGGACGAGCGGGTGCTCCTCGAGCTGTCCTCCGTTGCCGACGCGGCGGAGCGTATCGGCCAGATCTGGGGCGAGGAGCACGCGGGGACGCTGGTGCCCGCGTCGCGATCCGCCGACGGCTTCGAGGTCGTCGGTCTGGTGCAGAGGCCGGACGCGGCCCGCCCGGGCGTGCGCCGCAGCCACCTCTTCGTGAACGGCCGCCCCTTCCGCTCGCCGGAGCTGGTCCGCGCGGTGGAACGGGGGTACCGGACGACGATCCCGCAGGGGGTGCGCCCCTGGATCTTCCTGTACCTCGGAGTGCCCGGCGACCACGTCGACGTGAACGTGCACCCGGCCAAGGCCGAAGTGCGCTTCCGCGACGCCGGACGGCTGGAGATGCTGGTGGAGCGGGCGGTTCGCGACGCGATGGACGACGAGGCGAGCCAGGCGCGCTTCGACACGGGACCGGGACCCGGAACGCCTCCGCTGACCGTGCGGGAGCGGGCCGGGGAGGGGTCGCCCGGGGGTGCGGATGCGTCTGGTCGGCGTTCGGAGGCCCAGATGGCGCTCTTCGTGTCGGCGGCGGGAGCGGGGGGCGGGGCGGCTCGGTCTGCAGGCCCCGGGACGGAGGCGCCCGGGGGCACGACCCCGGGTGAAGACGGCCGACCTGTCCCGAGCCTTCCCGAAGCGGGAGGGCGCAGGCCGCGGCTCTGGCAGGTGCTCGACACGTACGTCCTCGTGGAGACCCGCGACGGAATTCTGATCGTCGACCAGCACGCCGCTCACGAGCGCATCCTCTTCCAGCGGCTCATGGACGCGTTCGACGCGGGCGGACAGGAGAGCCAGCGGCTCCTCTTCCCGCTCACGCTGCGACTCACCCCGCCGGAGGTCGCGATCGTGGAGGACAACCGTTCGCTCCTCTCGAAGGCGGGCTTCGAGGTCGAGGGCTTCGGTGGTGACACCGTCCTGGTGCAGGCCGTCCCCGACCCGCATCGGTACTTCGACGCCGAGCGAGCCTTCCGCGAGATGGTGCACGAGCTCACCCACGGCTCGGATCTGGTCCGCTCGGCGCGCAACCAGCACGAGCGGATCGCAATGACCTTCGCGTGCAAGAGCGCGATCAAGGCGGGACAGAAGCTGTCGGAGGCCGAGATGCAGGAGCTGTTCGATCAGCTCTTCTCGACCGAGCTCCCCCACCACGACGTGCACGGACGTCCCACGATCGTGCGGCTCTCGGGCGCCGAGCTCGAGCGGAAGTTCGGGCGCGCGTGAGCGGACGGCCGCGCTTCCTCGCGATCACGGGCGCCACCGCCTCCGGGAAGACCGATCTCTCCCTGGCGCTTGCCCGCCGCATGCCCGTCGAGATCGTTTCGATGGACTCGCGACAGGTGTATCGAGGCATGGACATCGGGACGGACAAGGTCGACCGGAAGGGCCGAGCCGGGGTGCGCCACCACGGCCTCGACCTCGTCGACCCCGACGAGCGATACTCGGCGGGCCGGTTCGGGCGGGACGCGCGAGCCTGGATCCCCGACATCGAAGCGCGGGGCTCGCTCCCGCTGCTCGTCGGTGGAACGGGCTTCTTTCTGCGCGCGGTGCTCGATCCCGTCTTCCGCGAGCCGGCCCTCGATCCGGAGCGCCGGGACCGACTGCGGGGGTGGCTCGAGGCACGGTCGGCCGAGGAGCTGGAGCGCTTCGTGCGTCTCCTCGATCCGCCCCGCGCGGCCCTCGCCGTCGAAGGCGGACCGCAGCGCATGAGTCGTACGCTCGAGGTCGCGCTCCTGTCGGGTGTGCCGCTCTCGACGTGGCACCGCGAGGCCCCTCCCGACGGAGCAGGGCTACCGGGCGTCGTCGTGGTGCTCGAGCTTCCCCGCGAGGAGATGGACCGCCGCATCGACGACCGGGTGTCCCGGATGGTCGAGCGGGGGCTGGTCGACGAGGTGCGCGGGCTGCTCGCCTCGGGGTACGAAGACGAAGACCCCGGGATGTCCGGTACGGGGTACCGGGAGATCGCCGCCCACCTCCGCCGCGAGGCGACCCTCGAGGAAGCGATGGATCGGATTCGCCACAACACGCGGCGCTACGCCCGCCGGCAGCTCACGTGGTTCCGCCACCAGCTTCCGCGCGACGCGGTCCGCATCGACGCCACGGCGTCGCTCGACGACCAGCTCGACACGGTGATCGGCGCCCTGAGGGGCGCGGGGCTGGTGTCGGAGGGAGTCGCGTGAAGATCGGGATCACCTGCTACCCGACGTACGGGGGCTCCGGGGCGGTCGCCACGGAGCTCGGAATCGCGCTGGCCGAGCGGGGCCACGAGGTCCACTTCGTCTCGTACGCCCAGCCCTTCCGGCTCCTCGGCTTCCAGGAGCGGGTCTTCTTCCACGAGGTGGAGATGGAGGACTATCCGCTCTTCGATCACCCGCCGTACTCGCTCGCCCTGGCCGTGACGCTGCACGACGCGGCCCTCAAGCACGGGCTCGACCTCGTGCACATGCACTACGCGATCCCGCACGCGGCGTCCGCCTACCTGGCGCGGCAGATGCTCGCGCCCGAGCGATCGCTCCACATCGTCACGACGCTGCACGGCACGGACATCACGCTCGTCGGGCTCCATCCCTCCTTCCACGGGATCACCCGCTTCTCGATCCTCGAGTCCGACGGCCTCACCGCTGTGTCGTCGTATCTCAAGGACGAGACAGTCCGGGACTTCTCCGTCCCGGCGTCGCGCATCGACGTGATCCCCAACTTCATCGACGTGGAGCGGTGGCGGCCGGACCGTGAGCCGTGCCACCGCTCGAAGCTGGCCCCCGGAGGTGAGAAGATCGTGATGCATGTCTCGAACTTCCGCTCGGTGAAGCGAGTGGAGGACGTCGTCGAGATCTTCGCGCGCGTGGACGCGTCCGTGCCGGCCCGGCTGGTCATGGTGGGCGACGGCCCCGACCGGCCCCGCGCCGCCCGGAGGGCCCACGAGCTCGGACTCGGCGACCGCGTCCTCTTCCTGGGCAAGCATCAGTCGGTCGAAGAGCTCGTGCCGTGCGCAGACGTCTTCCTTCTTCCGTCGGAGACCGAGTCCTTCGGCCTCGCGGCGCTGGAGGCGACAGCGTGCGGAACGCCGGTCGTGGCTTCGACCGCAGGCGGATTGACGGAGGTCATCGTGGACGGCGAGACCGGCTTCCTGCACCCGGTGGGGGCGATCGACGAAATGGCGGCCTCCGCCAGCCGCATCCTGGCCGACGAGGAGCTGGGCGCCTCTCTCGCGGCAGCCGGCGTCGTCCGGGCCCGCGAGCGTTACGCAGCCGAGCGGATCGTGCCCCTCTACGAAGCCCTGTACGAGCGGGTCGTGGCGGATACCGGGTGAGCTGGCTCGAATCGGTCCTCCTCGGCCTCGTCCAGGGGGCGACGGAGTTCCTGCCCGTCTCCAGCTCGGGCCATCTGGTGATCACCCAGACGCTCCTGGATGTCGAGGTACCGGGCGTGCTCTTCGAGGTGGCGGTCCACGTCGCGACGCTGGTCTCGATCCTTCTGGTGTACCGCACACGGGTGGCGGACCTCCTCCGGGGTACGCTCCGGGGCGATCGCGAGGCGCTCGGGTACGCCGGCCTCCTCCTCCTGGCCACCGTCCCCGCCGGACTTCTGGGCGTCTTCGCGAAGGACGCGATCGAACGTCTCTTCGATGACCCGTGGACCCCGGGGATCGCACTCCTCGTGACCGGCACCTTCCTCTGGACGAGCCGTGCGGCCCTTCCGCGCGCGACGGCCACCCGCCCGACTCGGGCGGTCGCCCTCCTCGTGGGGATCGCTCAGGCGTGTGCGCTCGTGCCGGGGATCTCGCGGTCCGGGGCCACGGTGGTGGCGGCGCTGTGGCTCGGCATCGAGGCCCGAGAGGCGGCCGCGTTCTCCTTTCTAATGGCCGTCCCCGCCATCGCCGGGGCCGCCGTTCTCCAGCTCCCGGACGTCGGTGGCGGCGGTGTGGGCGCCCTCGATCCGTGGGTCGTGTTCGCCGGGAGCGTCGTGGCCGGAGTGACCGGAGTCCTCGCCATTCGGACCTTCAACGCGATGCTCGCCCGGCGCTCCTTCCACTTCTTCGCGCCGTACTGCTGGGCGGCCGGCGGGCTCTACCTGGCGTACCTGGCGCTCGGGTGAGCGCCGGAAGCGCGAGTCGGGGGGTGTGGGACGGCGCCACCGAGGCCGAGCTGGCCGAGGTGTGGGGTGTGCCCCGCGTCGAGGCTTTCGCCTCAATCGCCTCCACGAACGACCGGGCGCTCGACCTCGCGCGAAGGACGGGAGCCACGCCGGCTGTCGTGGTCGCGGAGGAGCAGACCGCCGGGCGCGGTCGTCGCGGCGACAGCTGGCGCTCGGACCCGGGGGCGGGGATCTGGATGTCTCTGCTACTCGCCGACCCGCCCTTTCCGCAGCTACCGCTCGTGGTCGGCGTCGCGTGTGCGGGCGCGATCGAGCGGACGATGGAACGGGCGGGGCGGGACGCACCCGCGATCCGGGTGAAGTGGCCGAACGACCTTCTCGTCGACAACCGGAAGCTCGGCGGAATCCTGTGCGAGGCCGCGGGCGAGGGTGTCGTGATCGGTGTCGGCATCAACGTGCGCGCTCCCGAAGGAGGCTTCCGAGGCGAGTTGGCCGAATCTGCGACTGCGCTCGAGGTGAAGGGGTCTAGAATATTGTATCGCAAGGATATGGCTGCTACGATCATCGCCGACATCCTCCGAGCACTCGACACCCGCGACCCCTTCGGCGGTGCCCGGGCCGAGCTCGCGCGTCGCGACGCGCTCACGGGCCGGACGGTCGTCACCGAGCAGGCCGGCGCGGGCGTCGCCCGAGGCATCGATGCGGACGGCGCGCTCCGGTTGGAGCGTGCCGACGGCGGCGAGGTGCGGGTCGCGGGCGGGAGCGTGCGCCTTACCGGCGTCCCGGGTAGGGGCTAGCATACGCGCTCCTCTGACGCATCCGAGATCGGAGACGTGTGCATGCAGCTCGTGGTCGACGTCGGCAACACGGAGACCGTCGTGGGTCTCGCCACGGGTCCTACGGAGCTCGCCGGCCAGTGGAGGGTCAGCTCCGGCGTGCCCCGGACCGGCGACGAGATGACGGCCCTCATCCGTGCCTTTCTGCGGGGTGGCGGCTTCGAGGACGCGGACATCGTGCGCGGCGTGGTCGGCTCCGTGGTCCCCTCGGTCAACCGCGTGTGGGCGCGCACGCTCGAGGCGCTGACCCGTGGCGAGGTGGTTTCGGTTGGTCCGGAGTCCTGTCTGCCGATCGAGCTCGACGTGGAGGAGCCGCTCACCGTCGGGGCCGACCGGATCGTGAACACGCTCGCCGCGCGGGAGATGTACGGTCGCGACACCATCGCCGTGGACCTGGGGACGGCCACGACCTTCGACTGCATCACGGCGAAGGGTGCCTTCCAGGGCGGGGTGATCTCGCCGGGCGTCTCCGCAGGCCTCGACTGGCTCGCGGCGCGGACGGCGAAGCTGCCTCGGGTGGAGCTCCGTCCCCCCGATCTCGTGATCGGGCGACGTACCGAGACGTGCATCCAGAGCGGTGTCTTCTACCAGGCGCTCGACGCGGTCGACGGCATCGTGCGCCGGATCAAGGCCGAGTGGGAACGGCCCGACGCGCTCGTCGTGGCGACGGGAGGCTTCGCGACCGCGGTCGGTCCGTACCTCGCGACCGTGGACGAAGTCGAGCCCTTCCTCACGCTGTACGGCCTGGCGATGGCGGGCGAGCACCTCGCGGGAGACGGGTGAGGCGGCTTTCCGAGTCCACCGACCGCACTACATTCCCGGGATGACGCTCTCTCCGGTCTTTCGATCTGCGCGGGCGGTCCAGCTCCTCGCCGACGAGGGTGTGTGGAGCAGGCTCGCGCCCGACATGGAGGCGCAGGCCCGCGCCGTGCGCGCGGTCTATCGCGACCTCGAGTCGGTGATCGGGGCGGAGTTCCGGACGGAGGCGCCGCACGTGCCCTCGGCCGCGGAGGTGACGACGCCCGAGGGGCTCCACTTCCTGCAGGAGTACTTCTTCCTGATCCTCTTCCGCTCGATCTTCGGCTCCCTCGGGGTGCCGGAGGAGCGGCTGCAGGCGTACTCCGAGCTCAACTTCTGCATCAAGGGCACGATCACGGCGGCGGACAACCTCTTCGACGACCAGGCCAAGACGCTGCTCCCGCTCGTCGATCACGCGGGCTCCCGTTTCATGTCGATCCTGCAGCTCATGTCCTTCGAGCGTCTGCAGCGCACCGCGCTCGAACGGGCGGTGAGGCAGGGCGTGGTCCCGGTCGAGGCGACTCCGGAGATCCAGCGCACCCTCATCGACCGCATGGCCGCGATCGGGGTGCTCGAGGGGTCGGAGGAGGGCGGGGGGGAACGGGTTCCGGAGCCGGATGCGATGGTCGAGACGGTTCACCGGGTCCGGGGCGGGGCACTCTTCGCGCTCGCCTTCGCCGCCCCCTCCGTGCTCGAGAACGGAGAGATCGCCGAGTCGATGGCCGGCGCGGAGGACGCGATCGCCCGACTCGGCACCGCCTTCCAGATCGTCGACGACCTGACCGACTTCGAGTTCGATATCGGCCGTCGCTCGCACAATCTGCTCGTCGCGCAGATCCGGCACGCCGGCACGCCGGAGGAGCGAGAGGCACTGGAGCCCTTCTGGGCGGGCGGGGTCATGCCCGAGGGTGTCGTGGAAGCTCGTTTCGCTCGCTCCGCACGGGCCGTGCTCGAACGGGGGTACGCCGAAGCCCGGGCGGCTTTCGCCCGACTCGCCGAGCTGGGGCACTGGTTCGATCCCGCGCTCGCCGACGAAGTGGTCCACGCCATCGTGGGCCTGGAGGGTGTGGCGCGCATGGAGGCGATCTCCGCGAAGAGCTGACGTCCGCCGGGATCGACCCTACCACACCTCGGGGGACCGGAACTCTGGCTCGACGACCCGTGGTATGCCCATAGTGGAAGGAGATCCCCCGGGACGTTGGAGGCACGCGATGATCATGCCGGTCATCCGGGCGTCGTTCGGACGGAACGAGGCCCTACACCTCGTCGAGTTGCTGGGTCGACGCGACCCCGCGCTGCACGAGGCCGCGCGCGATCGCCTGGAGCGAGACGGGATCGACGGTCTGCTCGACGATCCGCGCACGCTCAACGCGCTTCTCACCGAAGAGGACGTCCGGTCGCGACCCGAGCTCGTCTTCTACGTCCTCGTGCGTCAGTCGCTGCTGGAGCGGGGCGTCGACGATCCGGGCACGGCGGACTACGTGGCTTCCATGGTGGTCTGCTTCGGCCGCAAACGACGTGCCTACCGGATCTCGGATCAGGCCGACGAGGAGTACGGGTACCTGGTGGACCTCCTGGAGCGCCTGCGGACCGCGGACGCGGGCGAGGCCTTCCTGCTCAGGGCGCACATGGGGAACTTCGCTCTCTGGCTCTCCGGGCTCTTCCCGGACTTCCTCGAGGCGCGGGTGCACCGGCGAGGCGCGCCGCCCCTCTCCTACTACGAGCGGATGGGCCGCAGCAGCTACGAGCTGGCGTCCCGCTCCCCGGAGGCGGCGGCCCTCGGGGTCAAAGACGCGCTCGCGTCGGTGGCGAGCCACTTCTCCGGGGTGCGCTCCGCGCTGAACCGCGTCTCCGATCGCTACCTGTGGCGCGGAGCGGGCGACCCCGTGGGTCGGCTCCTGCGCGAGGTGTCGTACGCTGCGGAGTGATCGGGGCCGAGTAGATCGGAGGCGTCAGTCGACGACGATCCCCTTGAGGCGCTGCACCGCCGTGCACACCCTGCACTCCGGGCGTTCCTCCACCGGACAGACCGTTCTGCAACATCGGTCCCGGCCGCACGCGCGACACTCGACGATCGAAGCTCTCACGACGCGGACTCCGCATCCGCCGCAGTCGGAACGAACCAAAGGGCACCTCCGGGGCTGAGATCGACGTTGGGGTCGATACCCCCGAGATCGCGCGGGGTGCTGCTCCTTCGCGTGGCCCGTCGAGCCCCTCTCGGGGGGCGGTTCGGCCCCGCTTCACCGTCGCGCGCGAACCCGCGCGCCTCGTCCCGAACAGGCCGATCCGCCGCTTGACACCCGGCGAACAGGCTCCACATTTCTTCCGTGTTAGCACTCTCGCACTGCAAGTGCTAGTCACGCACAAAGCCACTCATTCACCGGCCCTGACACGCAGGAGGAGGCCCGATGGCTAAGGGTAAAGCCGCAGTCAGCGCAGATCTGAAGGTCACGCCGCTGGCGGACCGCGTCGTGGTCAAGCCGCTCGAGGAAGCGGAGCAGATGCGCGGGGGTCTGTACATCCCGGACACGGCGAAGGAGAAGCCGTCCCAGGGTGAGATCGTCGCCGTCGGCGCGGGGAAGCTCTCGGACGACGGGACCCGCATCGAGATGGACGTCTCGGTGGGCGACAAGGTCCTGTACGGCAAGTACAGCGGTACGGATGTCACGCTCGAGGGTGAGGAATATCTCATCCTCCGCGAGTCGGACATCCTCGCGATCGTCGGTTAATCAGCGCACTCGAATCGACAGGAGATAACGAATCATGGCAGCCAAAGAGCTCGGATTCGACGTCGAGGCGCGCGGGCGCCTCAAGGTCGGTGTCGACAAGCTCGCATCGGCCGTGAAAGTGACCCTCGGCCCGAAGGGCCGGAACGTGGTCCTGGATCGGAAGTTCGGTTCCCCCACGGTGACCAAGGACGGCGTGTCCGTCGCCAAGGAGATCGAGCTCGAGGATCCCGTGGAGAACATGGGAGCCCAGATGGTCAAGGAGGTCGCGACGAAGACCTCCGACGTCGCCGGTGACGGCACGACCACCGCGACGGTTCTCGCCCAGGCGATCTTCGCCGAGGGCCTCAAGAACGTGACCGCCGGCACGAACCCGATGGGAATCCGCCGCGGCATCGACAAGGGTGTCGACGTCGTCGTGGACGCCCTGCGGAATCTGTCCGTCGAGACGAAGGACAAGAAGCACATCGCCCAGGTGGGTGCCATCTCCGCGAACAACAACGAGGAGATCGGCGAGCTCATCTCCGACGCGATGGAGAAGGTCGGCAAGGACGGCGTCATCACGGTCGAGGAGGCTCGTGGCCTGGAGACGACGCTCGACACCGTCGACGGCATGCAGTTCGACCGCGGCTACCTCTCCCCGTACTTCGTGACGGATCCGGAGCGGATGGAGGCGGTTCTCGAGGATCCCATGATCCTCATCCACGACAAGAAGATCGGCTCGATGAAGGATCTCCTGCCGATCCTGGAGAAGGTCGCCCAGCAGGGCCGTCCGCTCCTGATCGTCGCCGAGGACGTCGAGGGCGAGGCGCTCGCGACGCTCGTGGTCAACAAGCTGCGCGGTACCCTGAAGGTCGCCGCGGTGAAGGCGCCGGGCTTCGGTGATCGCCGGAAGGCCATGCTCCAGGACATCGCGGTCCTGACGGGCGGCCAGGTGATCTCGGAGGAGGTCGGCTTCAAGCTCGAGAACACCGTCGCCTCCGACCTCGGTCAGGCGAAGCGCGTCGTGATCGACAAGGACAACACGACGATCATCGACGGATCCGGCGACGCCGACAACATCAAGGGGCGGATCGAGGAGATCCGCGTCGCGATCGACAAGAGCACGTCGGACTACGACCGCGAGAAGCTCCAGGAGCGGCTCGCGAAGCTGGCCGGCGGTGTGGCGGTCATCAATGTCGGTGCCGCGACCGAGACCGAGATGAAGGAGAAGAAGGCGCTCGTCGAGGATGCCCTGCACGCCACGCGTGCGGCGGTCGAAGAGGGTATCGTGCCCGGGGGTGGCGTCGCGCTGCTCCGGGCGCAGGCCGAGCTCGACGACGTCGAGCTGGATCGTGAGGACGAGCAGATCGGCGTCCAGATCCTCGCCCGTGCCCTGGAGCACCCGATCCGCCAGATCGCCGTGAATGCCGGGGTCGAGGGCAGCATCGTGGTCGACAAGGTCCGCAACGGGAAGGGCGCGTTCGGCTACAATGCCCAGACCGACGAGTACGAGGATCTGGTGAAGGCCGGCGTCATCGATCCGACGAAGGTGGTGCGCTCCGCGCTCCAGAACGCCTCGTCGATCGCCGGTCTTCTGCTCACCACCGAGGCGGTGGTCGTCGAGCGTCCCGAGGAAGAGGGCGCCGGCGGCATGCCGGGCGGCATGGGGGGCATGGACGGCATGATGTAGGTCGTCCGCCCGTCTTCACGGACGACCCCTTCGCTCCGGCGAAAGAATGCGGCCCGGTCACCCCCTCGGTGGCCGGGCCGTTCCGCGTCGTGAGTGCGGGAGGGCTCTCCGAGCCGAGCTCCGCCGCCGACCTCACGCGCTCACTCGTCGCGCAGGGCCACAACCGGATCGACGCGTGCGGCGCGCCGCGCCGGGACGAAGGCAGCGGCGAGCGCCACCGCGAGGAGCAGCGCCGGCACGGCCGCGAACGTGAGCGGGTCCCGGATGCCCACCCCGACGAGGAAGCTCTCGACGACGCGTCCTGCCGACGCCGAAGCGATCAGTCCGAGTGCGACGCCACTCCCGGCCACCACCATCCCCTGTCGGAGGATCAGCCCCACGACATCTCGCTCGTGGGCTCCGAACGCGACGCGGATCCCGATCTCCCGCGTGCGCTGGCGCGTGGAGTACGAGATCACTCCGTAGAGTCCGAGTGACGCGAGGACGAGTGCGATGGCCGCGAAGGTGCCGATGAGCACGAGGAGGAAGCGTGTCTCGGCCATCGAGTCGCGAACGATCGACGGAAGCGTCGCCACGTTGGTGAGCGGTACATCGGCGTCGAGCGCCGCCACCTCCGTCCGGACCGCCTCGGCGAGCTCCGCGGGATCGCCGGCGGTGCGCACCACGAACGCGGGTGGCAGGAAGGAGGAGAACCAGTACGGGACGTAGATCGTCTCGCGACCCTCGGCCGCCAGCGACGTCGAGCGGACGGACCCGACGACCCCGACGACCTGCACGGCCACGCGCTCCATCGAAAACGTCTGCTCGTTGAACCAGTCGACGAGGAGCTCGCGCCCGAGCGGGTCGCCGTCGGGAAAGGCCCGGGCGGCGAGCTTCTCGTCGATTACGGCGACGGGAAGCGCGTCCGCCTCCGCGTCTGCGGCCGTGAGCGTACGGTCGCTCAGGAGATCGATCTTCAGGGCCTCGAAATATCCGGGGACGACCGCGCGATAGTCCGCGCGATTGGCCCGGTATTCGTCGTCGGAGATCCCGAGGGCGCCGTACGAGCCGATGTTGTAGATGTCGTTGCCGACCAAGGGCAGCGGGGCGACGGCGCCCACGGCGCTCACCCCACCGATCGTGCGGACCCGAGCGGCGAGCTGGTTCATGAAGTCCGCCCGCATCTGCGTCGTCGGGTACTTCGGGAACGAGAGCGGCGCGGTGAAGGTGATCACACCCTCGGCCTCGAATCCCGGCTCGATCGATCGCAGCTCGACGAAGCTGCGCACCATCAGGCCCGCCGCGATCAACAGAACCATCGAGAGCGCGACCTCCCCCACCACCAGCGACGTCCGCAGGCGGTTTCCCCCGCGTCCCCCCGAGTCGGCGCCCCGGTCCTTCAACGAGGCGGCCAGATTCCCGCTCAAGGTGCGCGCGGTGGGTGCGAGCCCGAAGAGGAGGGCGGCGAAGGCCGTGGCAGCCACGCTGAAGAGGAGGACGTTGCCGTCGATGGCCAGCTCCTCCATCCGGGGCAGATTGCCGGGACTGAGCGACGCGATGATCCGGACACCTTGCCACCCGAGGACGACGCCGAGCGCGCCGCCCACGAGTGCGAGCAGACCGGCCTCCGTCAGCATCTGGCGAGCGATCCGGGCCCGGCCGCTGCCCAGAGCGGCGCGCACGGCGATCTCCCGACCCCGTCCGGTCGCGCGGACGAGGAGGAGGTTCGCCACGTTCGCGCACGCGATCAGGAGCACGAAGGCCACCGCGCCGAGAAGCGCGAGAAGGACGGGGCGGGTGTGGTTCACGATGTCGCCGTGCATCCCGTTGACCACGATCTGCATGTTCTGCGTCGCGTGGATCTGATGCATATCGCGCAGCCGGGCGGCCAGGGCGTCCATCTCGGCCTGTGCCTGCGCGTTCGTGACCCCGTCCCTGAGTCGGCCGACGACCGCCAGGAAGGGAGCCTCCCGAGCGAACTCCGACATGTTGCTCGGCATGACCATCCACGCATCGACGCCGGTCGGGATCGGCGAATCCGGCGGCATGTAGATGCGGAAGTCCGGGGGGAGCACGCCGGCCACCACCGATCCCATCCCGTCCATCTGGATGGTACGGCCCACGATCTCGGGATCGGCACCGAAGCGGCGCGTCCAGAGCCCGTGGCTCAGCATCACCGTTCCCGGGGGCAGCTCGAAGTTCGGGGATCCGAAGGTCTGCGGGTCGATCGGGAAGGGGTCGTCGGCGTTGAAGTCGCGCCCGAGGACGGGGGTCACACCGAGCAGGTGGAAGAGATTCCACGTTGCATAGCCCGACATGATCTCCTCTGCCGGCCCGTCCCCCGTGATCGTGCCCTGGAGCGCCATGGCTGCGGCGAAGCCGTCGAAGAGCGTCGTCTCCGCCTGGTAGTCGCCGAAGTCGGGCGGCGAGACGAGGTTGCGCTCCTGGTCCGAGTTGGGATGGCGGGTCCAGACCAGCACCAGCTCGTCGGGTTCCTCGTAGGGAAGGGGGCGGAACAGAACCGCGTTGGCGACGCTGAAGATCGCGACGTTGCTCCCCACCCCGAGGGCGAGCGTCAGCAGGATCGCGCCCGTGAACACGGGCCGGGCGGTGAAGGAGCGCAGCGCGTACTTCACGTCGGCGAACATGGCACGACCGCCTTGGGCACGCTGTCCCCACGGCCGACGGGCGTCTCGAACCGAGGCGGGCGTGCGCGGAGAGGGAGGGACGGAGAATGTGGGCTCGGATCACGAGCGACGCCATGTCCCGGCGTCCGAGCCCGTCGGCCTACCGACCCTGGCGCGTGCCCTGTGCGTGGCACCCCGCGCACGCGGTCCAGATCTCGCCCAGCACCTCGACCCGCACGGCGGGGTCGCGTGTGAGCGTGGCGCGCTCCGCGAGCTGACGTAGTCGCACACCGGCGACGCGCACCTCACCCGGCGGCATCCCGGCCGGTAGGCCCTCGGGCAGGACACCCAGCTCGACCAGCCCCTCGGCTCCGGCGGTCCATGTGCGGTCGGACGGGCCGATGAGGCCGTCCCACAACAGCCGCGACGCCCAGTCCAGGCCGGCCATGTGACGCGCCGCGGAGCCCGGCGGTGGCGGCCCGCCGATGGTGAAGCGATCCGCGATCCCGACGCCGTTCGCCTCGTGGCAGTCCCCGCACGTCTCCGCGATGCGAGCGGACGCGACGGCGGCCTCGTCGAGCGACTGTGCTTCGGCACCGGCCCTCGCCTCGTAGCGCATCGGTCCGAGCTGCAGCAGGAGCTCGTCGGGCAGGTCGCGAGCAGGTTCGAGCTCCGCGAGGTCACGGGCCACGCGCCGGAAGTCGTCCAGCGCCCCGCGCACGGCGTGGTCCCGCGCTTCGACGGCGAGGTCGAAATGGGTGATCATCTGCCCACGGCTCGGACTGCCTTCGAAGGGCTCGGGCCGGTTCGCGCAGGCGAGTGTCAGCACGAGGGCGTGGAGTGCGACAGCGCGTCCGAGGCGTCGTCCGATCATGGGGGTCCGTTCCCGGTCGAGTGCGGCGGGGAGCACGACGTCCGTATCGTCATCGGGCGCCCGGCCGATAGATCTCCTCGGCATGCGCCTCGATATCCTCCGGGTAGAAGTAGACGGGTCGCAGGTCGCCGGTTGCGTAGCGCTCGGCCTGGTCGTTGAAGTGAGGCGAGTCGGGGTCGCCGCTCTCGCCACCCGCCGTGACGGCGAGCGCACGGACCCGGTCGCCGAACTCGACCACGGCGACGAACGAGTTTCCGCTCCGGCCGTACCGCCGCACAAGCCCCTCGGGCTGTCGCGTGCCGAACGAGGCGAGCGATCCCCACCGGCCGGAGTGGAAGCCGACCGGGATGCTCGGCGCGTCGTCGTCGTACGTGGGCTCGATATCCGCGGTGAGCCGCTGGAAGCGGTTGATCTCGCCCCACGGTGTCCGCCACGAGCCGAAGTCGGCCTCGAGCCGCTCCACCGCAGCCGCCAGCGATGCGAGGTGCTGGTCCACCGTGGCACGCTCGACGATGAAGTCGTTCGTCGAACGCCCTGCAGCGGCGGCGGCGGCCGCGACCCGTTCGACCATGTCTTCGGCCCAGTACGTCGCCACCGATGTCGCGACCGACTCCACACCCCACCGGTAGTCCCAGCCGCGCAGGAGCTCGATCGGCTCGGCCAGCGCCGCCTTGCGAGGGTCCGAGGTCGACGCGCGGTCGTAGGCGCGCAGCAGGGCCGGGACGAGCGGCTCGAAGCCCGGCATCTCGCTGTCGTACGCGGCCTCGACGAGCGACTCGAGCGTGAAATCCGTCTTCTCCTCCAGCACCCGGATCGCGTGGATCCCACGCGCATTCTCGCCGCGCCGCTCGAAGTAGCGGGGAAAGTCGTCCGGGTCCGGGCTGTCCGGCCCCGCCGCCGAGTACGGCCAGTTGTTCGTGTTCTGGATCCAGCCGATCGGCGGGTTGAAGGTGTTCGGTGTCTCGTCGACGGAGTGCGGCTCGCCCCAGTCGTTGCGCGAGTCGCTCCCGTCCACGGGCCGCGTCCAGTCGAGGTCGTCCCGGCGCTCCGGCACGAAGTTGGAGTGCCAGTACGCGATGTTGCCCTCGGAGTCCGCGTAGACCGTGTTGTTCGACGAGTTCGTGTGCATCGACATGTTCTCGCGGTACTCGGCGAGGTTGCGCGCCTTCGTCCGCCCGTACGACTGCATGAGGGCGGACATCGGCTCCTCCATGAGCGCGGTCGCCACCCACCGGCCGTCCTGCGCGCGCACGATCGGGCCGTGGTGCGTCCGGAAGGTCGTGAAGGTGCGCTCCTCCATCCCGCCCGACGTCGTCCGGTAGCGGAGAGTGACCTCCTCGGTCTCCACGGGCCGCTCCTCGCCGTCCACGACGTAGAAGTACGCGCCGTCCCGTTCCAAGACCGTCTCCAGGTACTCGTCGATGTTGTCCACGCCGCTCGACGTGTGCATCCACCCGGCGTCCTCGTTGAAGCCCTGGTAGATGAAGAACTGGCCCCACGTCGAGGCGCCGTAGGCGTTCAGCCCCTCGTCCGAGCGCATGTGAAGCTCGGAGCGGAAGAAGAACGAGGTGTGCGGGTTGATGAGGAGCATCGCGTTGCCGGTGGCCGTGTTCGACGGCGCGATCGCGAAGCCGTTCGAGCCGCGCGGCTCCTCCCAGTCGACGAGCGGCTCCTCGATCTCGAGCTCGGCCATCGCCATGCCGTCGGGGCGCTCCTCGTAGAAGGCCCGGAGCTGGGCGACGTTCACGCGCTCGATGTCGCCGCCGATCGAGCCCTCGCTGAAGGTGAGCGCCATCCAGGGCTCGAAGCGGTCCAGCACCCACGGCTCCACCTCGGGGTGCGTGTGCAGGTAGTAGTTGAGGCCGGCGGACCAGGCGTCCATGAGCTCCTGCAGCCACTGCGGGCTCTCCTCGTACAGCGTCTGCATCTCGAGCGGGTCGATGAAGAGACGCATGCGCAGGTCCGTGTAGAGCTCCTCCTCACCGTAGTGCTCGGCGAGCCGGCCCTGGCTGAAGAGGAAGTTGCGCTCGATGCGCGGGAAGTCGTCCTCCGCCTGGGCGTACATGGCCCCGAAGACCGCGTGCGCGTCGGTGGGACCGTACACGTGCGCGATCCCCCAGTCGTCGCGGGTGATGGTGACGTCCTCGGCCATCGCCTCCCACGCCGCCACCTCGGGATCCGAGGCGACCGGGGCGCAGGCGGAGACGGTCGCGGCGAGGAGGAGAAGCGCCGGGACGAGTCGGCACGAAGGGGCGCGGGCACGGCTGCGAGCGGGCATTCGGGTGCGGGGGAGTGTGGAGCGGGCGACGGGCGACTGACTGCCGTCGACGAATGAGGCACATTGTACGGGACCGTTCGGGACCGGACCACGGGCGCGCATCGCCTCGGGCGGCGTGCCCTCACCCTCGGGAGGGGCACGCATGCGGGACATCATCGAGGCGATCGAGGGGGAGTACCGGCGCTACCGAGGGCTCGGGGAAGCGACGATGGAGCAGCTCACCGGCGGGCAGCTCTGTACGCGGGTCTCGGCGGAGAGCCTTTCCATCGCGACGATCGTCTGGCACATCTCGGGCAACCTGGAGTCACGCTTCACCGGTTTCCTCACGACCGACGGCGAAAAGCCGTGGCGGGAGCGGGAAGACGAGTTCGCCGTGCGCACCGTGACGAAAGCCGAGCTGCTCGGGCGGTGGGCACGAGGGTGGGACGTCCTGACGGAGACCCTCGCGTCGCTCTCGGACGCGCACCTCCAGGACACGGTCACGATACGGGGCGTCGAGCTCAGCGTCGCCGAGGCCCTCGAACGCTCGCTCGGCCACACCGCGTATCACGTGGGTCAGATCACCTTCCTGGGCAAGATGCTGGCGGGAGAGGGATGGCGGTATCTGAGCATCGCGCCGGGGGATACGACCGCCTACAACGCCGCGCCGACCAAGGAGAAGGCGTAGCGCCTCGGCTCTCGTCGACGCCGGGGTGCACCGCTAATCCGGGGCGACGATCCGGTAGACCGTTCCCCCCAGGCTCACCACGTACAGCTCGCCCGCCGCGTCCTCGCCGAACGAAGCCACGCTCGAGATCGTCCCGAACGCCGGCTCGTGGTCGACGACGTCGGTGACCTCGCCTCCCTCGAAGCCGAGCGACCGGATCCAGCCACTGCAGTAGTCGGCGAAGAGATACCGACCTTCGAACGCGGGCACGACGGATCCACGGTAGACGTACCCGCCCGTCACCGAGCATCCGTCGGCATGCGTGTACTCGTGGACCGGCGGCACCGTGCCGGTGGCGTCGCACGTCGGCGCGTCGTAGCAGCTCGTGCCTTCCAGGACGTTCCACCCGTAGTTCTCGCCTCCGGTGCTCGCTGCTGCCTGGAACGAGATCTCCTCGAGGTCGTTCTGCCCCACGTCGCCGATCCAGAGGTCGCCGGTGGCGCGGTCGAAGGAGAACCGCCACGGGTTGCGTAGGCCATACGCCCACGTCTCGGGCGCGGCGGCCGGGTCGCCCACGAAGGGGTTGTCGGGCGGGACGGAGTATGGCAACGCGTCCACGTCGAGTCGGAGCATGGAGCCGAGGAGCGTGCTGCGGTCCTGTCCGTTCCCTTCGGGGTCGCCGCCGCTGCCTCCGTCGCCCAGCCCGATGTACAGCATCCCGTCGGGTCCGAAGGCGAGGTGCCCCCCGTTGTGATTGGCGAAGGGTTGGTCGACCTCGAGTACGACCTCGAGCGAAGCGGGATCGGCCTCGTCCGCCGAGGGGCCCCTCGTGAAGCGCAGGATCCGCGTGTCTCCGTTCGTGTCGGTGTGGTTCACGAAGAGGAAGCCGTTGCTCGCGTAGTCGGGGTGGAAGGCGAGACCCAGGAGCCCGCGCTCGCCGCCCGAGCTCGTCACGGCGCGGACGTCCAGAAACGGGTCCGGCCGGAGCACGCCGTCGCGCACCACCCGGACCAGCCCGTCCTGCTCCAGGACGAAGAGCCTCGAGGCGTCTCCGGGGGCGTGCGTGAGGAGGACCGGGTCGTCGAGGCCCTCGACCACCACTTCGAGGGCCGCGTCCGACGGATCACCCGGCTCCGGTTCGCGGCCGACCGGGTCGTCCGAGCACGCCGGGAGCGAGAGCGCGAGGAGGGCGAGGGAGGGAACCGTGAGGCGTCTCGGCGAAGCGCGATCGGGCGAGGCGGGCGTCATGGCGGCTCGTTCGAGGTGGGCTGTGATGCGGTCCTCTTGGACACTCGAAGCTTGATGCGGTGCCGCCCGCGCCGAAGCTTCGAGGTGTGACCGGCACCCTCCTGAAGGATCGGTATCGGCTCGAGAGCGCACTGAGCCGCGGGTCCGCCGCCTCGACGTGGCGGGCCGTCGACGTCCGTACCGGCGAGGCGTGCGTGGTCAAGGAGCTCTCCGTGGGTGCGGCGGTGCGTGAGGGGTCGGGTGCGCAGAGCTGGGATGGCGACTTCACCAAGGTCGTCGAGCTCTTCGAGCGCGAGGCCCGTGTGCTGGCACACCTCGATCACCCCGCGATCCCGCGCTTCATCGACCACTTTCGGGTGGAGGCCGAGGACGACGTGCGCCTGTACACGGTGCAGGAGCTCGTCGAGGGCGACACGCTCGAGGCGCTCGTCGGCTCGGGGCGGCACTTCACGGAGAAGGAGGCCGTCGAGATCTGCCGGGCGGTCGCGGCGACCCTCGGCTACCTGCACGACCGCTCGCCCCCGCTCGTCCACCGGGACGTCAAGCCGAGCAACATCATCGTGGCTGCGGACGGCTCGGTGCACCTCGTCGACTTCGGCTCCGTGCGCAACGCGCTCGAGGGCGACCCCCACGACGGCAAGACGATCGTAGGGACGTACGGGTACATGCCGATGGAGCAGTACGAGGCCCGGGCCGTTCCCCAGTCCGACTTCTACGCGCTCGGCATGACGCTCGTCTTCCTCCTCTCGCATCGCGACCCGACGCGGATCACACGGACCGGACTGTCACTCGACTTCCGGCCGCTGGTGAACGTCTCGGAGCGCTTCGCCTCGCTGATCGAATGGATGATCCAGCCGGCGCCCGACGACCGTCCGCCGAGGGCGGCGCGCATTCTCGCCGCCCTGGACGCAAAGGTGGAAAACCTGCCGTCCGCTCCACTCCCGCCGGGCCACGCGCGCTGGCCCGACCCGGAGATGCGCGGACGCCCCGAGGTCGTGCACGCACAGAAAGCGCTCGCGCTCGCGATCGGGGTGGTGCTCGTCGTCGTCTCTCTCCTCGGCTTGCTGGTCGGAGGATTCGGCTTCTAGCGGGCGGACCCTCCGTCTCCGTCTCCCGTATCCCTGAAGGCCCCGGGGCTGCGAGATCGGCGCCGACTCTCTACGATTCGCGCGCCGTACGCGCCCCGAGGGCGTGTCCCCATCCGTCGTACCCGCACCCATTCGATCCGCCTCGATGAATCGCTTCGCCCGCGCCTCCGTCCGTCCGCTCACCCGCGCCGTCCCTTCGCTCGGAGCGGGCCTCGCCCTCGTCGCGATCTCCGTCCCGGCACCTCGGCCCGTCCACGCCCAGACGCCGGCGCAGGTCGCGGCCGTGGCCGACCGGTTGGAGTGGCGGGAGCTGGGTCCCACGATCATGGGCGGGCGGGTCTCCAGCCTCGCGGTCGTCGAGCGCGATCCGGCGACCTTCTACGTCGGAACGGCGACCGGAGGCGTCTGGAAGACCTCGAACATGGGGATCTCCTTCGCTCCGGTCTTCGACCACGAGGAGACCGCCTCGGTCGGCGCGGTCGCCGTCGCGCCCTCGAACCCCAGCGTGGTCTGGGTGGGCACGGGTGAGCCGCAGAACCGTCAGAGCTCGCCCTGGGGCAACGGAGTCTACCGCTCCACGGACGGGGGGCGGACGTGGAGCCACCTCGGCCTGGAGGCGACCCACCACATCGCCCGCATCGTCGTGCATCCGCGCAACCCGGACGAGGCGTACGTGGCCGCGATGGGGCAGCTCTGGGGCGCGAATCCGGAGCGGGGCGTCTACCACACGACGGACGGAGGGGAGAGCTGGGACCTCGTCCTCCACATCGACGACGTCACGGGCGCGATCGACCTCGTCATGGATCCCGACGATCCGCGCACGCTCTTCGCGGCGATGTACCAGCGCCAGCGCCGCGCCTGGGGATTCAACGGCGGTGGACCCGGCTCGGGCCTGTACCGCACGCACGACGGCGGGCAGACGTGGGCTGAGCTCGTCGACGGGCTGCCGGCGGGTGACAAGGGCCGGATCGGGCTCGACGTCTATCGGCGCGACGGCAGCTTCCTGTGCGCGCTCGTCGAGGCGGACGCGCGCGTACCGGGCGAGGGCTCGACCACGGAGGAGCCGAGCAACGGCGTGTACTGCTCGACGGACCGGGGCGAGACATGGGAGCACCGCTCCACCACGAACAACCGGCCCATGTACTACTCGCAGATCCGCATCGACCCGAACGACCCGGAGCGGATCTACCTCGGCGGCGCGAATCTGTACCGCTCGTCGGACGGGGGCCGCACCTTCACCGACGATGCCGCGGCCGACGTGCACCTCGATCACCACGCGCTCTGGATCAACCCGGAGAACTCCGAGCACCTGATCCTGGGCAGCGATGGGGGCGTCTCGATCTCGTGGGATCGCTCGGCGAGCTGGTATCAGTTCCGCAACCTCCCGCTGGCGCAGTTCTACGAGATCGGCGTGGACATGCAGGAGCCGTATCACGTATGCGGTGGGCTGCAGGACAACGGGTCGTGGTGCGCGCCGTCCAACACGCTCTCGAACCAGGGGATTCGCACGCGCGACTGGACGAACGTGGGGAGCGGTGACGGCTTCTTCACCGTCCTGCACCCGACCGATGCCCGGGTCATGTTCGTCGAGTCGCAGGGCGGCAACCTCATCCGCGTCGATCGCGAAACCGGCGAGCGGGCCCGCATCCGGCCGGTCGGCCGTCCGGACGACGACGGCGAGATGCCCGACCTGCGCTGGAACTGGGACTCCCCGGTGCTCCTGTCGGCGCATGACGAGAACACCCTCTACGTGGGCGCCAACGTGCTCTTCCGGTCCACCGACCTCGGAACGACGTTCGAGGCCGTGAGCGACGATCTGACGTGGGCGGTCGACCGCGACACGCTGGAGATCATGGGCGTGGCGAATGACGAGCCTCAGATGTCGGTCAACGACGGGCAGTCGACCTTCGGGACCCTCACCGCGCTGGCCGAGTCGCCCCGCGACGCCGCGGTGCTCTACGCCGGCGCCGACGATGGCCGGCTGCACGCGACGCGGGACGGCGGCGAGACGTGGACGGACATCACCGCCAACGTGCCCGAGCTGCCGCCGTACACGTACGTCACGCGCCTCGTGGCGTCGGCCGCCGTGGATGGGCGGGTCTACGCCGCGTTCGACGGCCACCGCAGCGCCGACTTCGCCCCCTACGTTTTCGTCTCGGACGACTACGGCGCCTCGTGGCAGTCGATCGTGAACGGGCTTCCCGCCACCTCGGTCAACGCGCTCGCCGAGCACCCGGACAACCCCGACCTCCTCTTCGTGGGCAACGAGGTCGGTGTCTTCG
>JANQME010000011.1 GCA_028280205.1 Longimicrobiales bacterium | reverse complement strand
CCTGTCCGGCGCGGCGTGGGGGGGGACGGTCGAGACCTCGCTCGCCGACGAGGTGGCCCGGCACTACGTCGAGCAGGCGCACGCGCGCTACGTCGATGCGCTCGAAGCGGCGCAAGAGCTGGCGGCGGTCGTCAAGAGGTTCCTCGACGACCCGAGCGAGGAGAGCCACGCGGCCGCCAAGCGCGCCTGGATCGAAGCGCACTCGGTCTACTCGCACACCGAGGTCTTCCGCTTCGGCAATCCGAACGTCGACGACTGGGAAGGGCTCGTGAACGCCTGGCCGATGGACGAGGGGCTGATCGACTACGTAGCGGAGGGCTACGTCCATCACGAAGGCAATCCCCACGCGCGCGAGGACATCATCGGGACGGGACGTGCGCCGATCACCGACGAGCTGATCGGTGAACTGCAGGAGGGGCTCGATCCGAAGGCGGCGCCGATCGAGACGGCGACCGTCAGCGACATGGAGACCAACGTCACGCGCGGGTTCCACGCCGTGGAGTTCCTCCTCTGGGGCCAGGACCTCGATCGGACCTCGCGCGGGGCGGGACGGCGCCGCTACACGGACTACGTCGAGGGCGACGGCTGCACGAACGGGCGCTGCTACCGGCGCCGCGACTACCTGTCCGCGGTGGCGCGCCTGCTCGTGATCGACCTCGAGTTCATCACGCGCGACTGGGAGCCCGGGGGAGAGCTCTACTCGAAGGTGTTCCGCGAGCTCTCGGTGAGCGAGCAGCTCGATCGCATGATCGTGGGCATGGGAACGATGGGCTACGGCGAGCTGGCCGCCGAGCGCATGGAGGTCGCGCTCTTGACGAGCGACCAGGAAGAGGAGCAGTCGTGCTTCAGCGACCAGACCCACCAGGCGATCTTCCACAACGCGTGTTCGATCGAGACCCTCTATCGCGGGGAGCACCGGCGCCGCGACGGAACGACGTTGCGGGGGCGCGGACTGGCGGAGCTCGTGGCTCACTTCGACCCGGAGCTGAACGAGGCGCTGCTCGCGCGGTTCGCGGAGACACGCCGAATCGCCACGGCGTTGCGCGACGCGGCGGAAGCCGGCGAGCCCTTCGACCAGATGATTCTCGCGGACAACGAAGCCGGACGTGCGCGCATCCGCGCCTTGATGGACGCTCTGCTGGCTCAGACCGAGCTGCTCGAGGAGGCGCGCGCGCTCTGTGCTCGCGCCGAACTCTGAGGTGACCACATGACGACCCTGCTCGAGACCGGACTGTTCCTCCTCCTTCCGATCCTCTCCGGTGTCACGGATCAGGGGCCGTTGGCGGGAGGGGAGACGACCTACGTCATCCCCAAGCAACAGTCCGCCGATCGCGGAGCCTTCTCCTTCCCAGCGACCAACCTCTCGCTGACGCGCCGAGCGAAGTTCTTCGCGGGCAACTCGTTCTTCCAGAACGCCTGGGTCACGGCGCCGGCTTCGACGGCTGCGCGCGACGGCTTGGGGCCGATCTTCAACACGATGTCCTGCCAGTCCTGCCACATCAAGGACGGGCGCGGCCGGCCGCCGCGCCCCGGAGAGGACATGGTCTCGATGCTTGTGCGGATCAGCTCACGGACCGGACCGGACGGGCTCGGCGAGCACGCGCGGCGCGGGATCGTTCCCCATGCTGTGTACGGGGATCAGATCCAGAACCACGCCGTTGCCGGTGTGAAGGCGGAGGCGACCGTGCGGCTCGAGTGGATCGAGGAGGATGGGCGCTACGCCGACGGCACGAAGTACGAGCTCCGGCGTCCCGCGATCTCCTTCGACGCGCCGGCCTACGGCCCGATCGACGACGAGACCCTGCGCTCCGCGCGCGTCGCGCCGGCGCTGATCGGCATCGGCCTCCTCGACACGATCCCCGAGGCGACGCTGCGCGCGCCCGCCGACCCCGAGGACGCCGACGAGGACGGAATCTCCGGCCGGCTGAACGAGGTCTGGGACGTCGAGGCCCAAGCGTGGGCGCCGGGACGCTTCGGTTGGAAGGCCGAGCAGCCGTCCGTGCGACAACAGGTCGCGGCCGCGTTCAACGGCGACATCGGCATCACCTCCTCCGTCTTCCCCGTCGATGCGTTGAGCGATGCCCAGCGCGAGCTGGTGCAGGTCCCCGACGGCGGTCGGCCGGAGGTCAGCCCGGAGATCCTCGAGCGCGTCACCTTCTACTGCAAGACGCTCGCCGTTCCCGGACGCCGGAGTCACGACGACCCGTTCATCCTCGAGGGCGCGGAGCTCTTCCGGCGCGCCGGGTGCCACACGTGTCACGTGCCGTCCCTGGTGACCGGCGACGACCCCGACTTCCCGGAGCTCTCGGGTCAGACGATCCAGCCCTACACCGACCTGCTCCTGCACAACATGGGGCCCGGGCTCGCGGACGACCGCCCCGTCTTCGGCGCGTCGGGCAGCGAGTGGCGCACGCCGCCGCTGTGGAGCATCGGGTTGGTCTACCTCGTGAACCAGCACACGAACTACCTCCACGACGGCCGGGCTCGCAGCCTCGAAGAGGCGATCCTCTGGCACGGCGGGGAGGCGGAGGCCGCGAAGGAGACCTTCCGCAACTTCCCTTCGCTCGAGCGACGCAAGCTCGTCGCCTTTCTCAAGTCGCTCTGACGAGAGGGACTAGGAGGGGTTCGTCGGAAAGTCCGGGCTCGAGCGGGCCGCGCCGATGGCGCGCTCCTTCTCGTCCATGTCGCGGTGGAACCGTTCGTGGACGGCGGCCGCTCCCTCGACGAGCTTGTCGATCTGATCGTGCTCCGGGAACATCGAGCGGAAGGCGGCGGCACTCGGTGCGGAGTCAGCGATCAACAGGTCGAAGAGCGTGTCGTAGCCCATCATCGAGATCTCCTCGACGAACACCTGGTGGCGATCGCGAAGGCTCGAGCCGCTGCCGCGGAAGCGCAGGCTGTTCCGGATCCACTCGCTGATGTCGAGCTGCTGGTCGAGGTAGCCCATCTGCGCGTCGGACAGGCTCGAGTCGACGTGCCGCAGGAACTTGCGCGCGAGCACGTCGCGGATCTGGTAGCGCTCGGCGTTGGAGTCCCCGTCCTCGTCGCTCACCTGCACCAGCCGCGAGTTGCCCGTGGTGTGCGCCGCGTTCTCGTGGCCCCAGACCTCGGCGCCCGTCATCTCCTGGAGATCCTCGGCGAAGCTGTCGCGGCGTGTCGGGTCGTCGGCGTCCTTGGTGGGGTCGCGGTCCTTGGCCGCGGTGCAGGCGAAGAGGTGGATCTTGGCGTCGCTCGAGAGCGAGGGCGTCACGGCCGCCACGAACTTCTTCACCACGTTGCTGCCCGCGCTCGCCCAGCCCTCCCCGCCGCCGGCGCCGTTCGAGTTGATCTGCATGCTGCGCTGGCCGCCGTGGCTGAAGAGCGCGACGTTCGCGACGGGGATCGTCTCGGTCGTCCCGAGCGACGCCTTCATCGCATCGAGCAGCTTCGTCACCAGCTTGCCCGGATCCTGACTGAGCGGCATCGCGTGGTCCTTCTTCACCGAGGAGCCCGACATGCCGAACGCGCCGTGGTTCCCCGCCCACTTCTTCGCCTGGCGCTTGAACTCGCGGTCGTTGTTGCTGTCGGGATCGCCGATCATGTAGATCGCGATGTTGATGCCGCCGGCGTCGATCGCTTCTTGGATCTCGGCGGCGATCCCGGTGAGGGGGGCTTCGTCCTCCTCCGCGGGCGGCGTCTCGGTCGCCGTGTCGGACGCGGGCGCCACGGGGACCTTGCCCAGGGTTTCGATCACCTTGTCGAGCCAAGTCGAGATGTCGGACACGCTGCACCTCCTCGTGCGGTTGGGGGACCTCACCATGCTAGAGCCGGTCCAACAGAGCGCTACTAAGACTCGTAGAGTGCAAGGGTGAGGAAGGCGATCCCGATCGTGACCCTGGGGATCTTGCTCGGGGCCGTCTGGCTGTGGCGGGGAGGAGAGCCCGGGACGGTTTCCGGTCCTCGTCTCCGGCCATCGAGCGGCGTTCGCGACGCTCGAAGCGAGGCTCCCTTGTACACGACGACTCCAGTCGTCGAGGAGCGAACCGCCGCCACGACGAGCGAACCGGACCCACCTTCGAGGGCCGCCGGCTTCGAGTCGGACGAGGAGCTCGTTCGGACCCACGGGACGCTGACGGTCGTGCAGCTCGACGGTTCCGAGACTCCCTGCGCCCGGGGGTCCATGCTCGTCAGCCCGATGTGGATACCGCGCATCTCGACACGATCGAAGCCCTTGGTGGCCGAGGTTCGCGAGGTGCCGGTCGTCGATGGACGGTGGGAGTTCGAGATCCCGATGGGGTGGTCGGCGAACCTGTCGAGCGTTCGCTGTGGAGAAGAGCTGGGTCGGCTGCTCCCGGGCGAGAGAGAGTCCGTCATCGTCGCAGCGGGTACCGCCAACCACTTGCGTGTCAGTCCTGCGGCGACGATCACCCTGCGCGTGACGGATGCGTGGACCGGAGCGGAGCTGTCGGGCGTGCTGCTGGTAGAACCCGTCCGACGGTGGATCCTATGGAGCAGCGAGTACGACGTCGTGGACCCCCGCCAGAGCGGGCGATGGCAGGTCCTTCCGGGGCGACTTCCTCCGGCTGAGCTGTCTTGGGCATTCCACGTAGGCTGGGGTCCCGACAGCGACGCTCTGACCGTCGACGATCTCTCGCCGATCGTTCTTCCTCGGGAGCGCCTGGAGGAGACGGGACTCCTCTGGGTCGGTGCCTCGGGGTATGCGTGGAAGCTGATCGAACTCCACGATGGAGTGTCGGAGTACGCCGTTCCCCTGGCTCGCGGCGGTGCTCTCGAAGTGAGCTTGGAAGGACTTCCCGAGGACAGGCGCGAGCGCCAGGCCCTGCGACTTCGGGTCCGCGGACCCGTCGAGACAGAGGAGACACGCCTTCGTTCCGACACACTTCGTTTCGTGGGTCTACCTCCCGGCACCTACACGGTCGGCATCGTCTCGTCCGGTCCGTTCGATCAACAGGAGCTGGCTCTGATCGAGCAGGCCGCGACGGTCGCGGTCGGCGAGGTCGCGACCGTTCGCCTCGCGCTCGTACTCGAGGGTCCCGAGGAGCGGGTCCAGCCCTTGTTCGGAACGCTCTCCATGCCGGGCGCCTGGCAGATCGACGAGCCGCGGATCCGGATCCGGCAGATCGCCGGCGACGCCCGTCACTGGCCGCCGCCGCCGGAACACACTCGAGGCGGAGTCTCCGTCCTCACGCTCCCGTTCTGCGCTCCTCCGGGATGTTCGTGGGACCTCGGCGACCGGCCGATCGGCGTCTACCTGTTCTCCGTGGAAGACGCCGGCTACTCGACACGTGTCGAGACCGGTACCCGGAGCAACATCGTGACCGTGCCCGATCCCGTGGAGATCGAAGTCGTCGTGCTGGACGAGGATGGAGTGCTGCTCTCGGACGCGACGAGGGTTCGCTGGTGCGCCGCGGTTCCAGGCTCCGAGTCGTGTCGGTGGGTCAGCAGCCGTTCCTCCGACGGCGTCCACCACCTGACGGTCCCGAGCGGGGAGGTGCGATTGAGGTTGGCGGGAGCGGAGTACGCTCCCGCCGGGGTCACACTCTCCGCCGGGTCCGGGCCGGAACGAGTCGAGCTCGTCGCCCGCCCGCGAGAGGCCCGGGATCTCTGATCCCTATTCGCGGTGGGACGCCTCCGCCACCCGCACCATCGAGACGCGACAATCCGGGCACTCCGTCTCGCGCAGGAAGCGGCGGTCGTCGCAGCTCATGCCGCATGGGGCGCACGTCCAGACGAGCTCGTCGGTGTTCCCGTCCAGACGCGCGAGGCGGGACTCGAGGGCGTTCGCCAACAGGGCCCGTCGGGCCTCGGAGAGCTCCTCGGTCTCGAGCCGGTCGAGTCCGGCGTTCGCGGCGGCGCGTGCCTCGCTGTCACGGCCGAGACGCTCCAGGACATCGGACCAACTGTCGGAGGCGTTTGCGGAACCGGGATGCGCGGCCGCGTTCAGCTCGAAGAGGGCCGCGGCGTCGTCCATGCGTCCGGCGCTGAGCAGGCCGTAGCCCGCCCGGTTGACGAGCGACTCGGACGGTC
>JANQME010000405.1 GCA_028280205.1 Longimicrobiales bacterium | reverse complement strand
CTTCCCGAGCTTCGGTGGCGAGGAACACGTGCGGCTGGAGTTCTACGGGTCCGACTACCGCTACGGAGATCCCGACGTCGTGCTCTCGGCGGCCAGGCTGGAGCCCGTCGCGGCCGCGCTTCCGACGTGGTCGTTCCGCTTGGAGGGCCTGCCGGTCGATCGCTACCAGGTTCGGCTGATGCCGTTCCTGAAGAGCTGGATGGTCGAGCTGCCCGAGGGCGGCCGCGACGACGTCGAGCTCGTGATCCCGCAGCTCGCCGAAGCGCACTTCGAGACCGTCGACGCTCGGACCGGCGAGCGGGCGCCGCTCGAAGCGATCGCCTACCGGGAGTTGGAGGTCGTTCCGGGTCAGGTGACCCACGGGGGAAGCGGTCCGTGGCTCCCGGTCGCCTTCGACGGCGAGCCGGGTCGCCTCCGCTTCTGGATGGCCCCCGGTCCCATGGCCGTCCGGCCCCTGAGCAACCCCGACGGCGTGGACTACGGCTTCCACTCGGCGGAGTACGACCTCGTGCCCGGACTCCAGTCGATGCGCCTCGAGCTGACGCGAGCCTGCACTCTCCGCGTCGAGTTCCGCGTCGACGGGGCGGCGCTGCCGCACGAGGACGCGCTCTTCGTCGGACTGAGCCGGTGCTTCCGCCCGGCCGGACACGACGGTCGCGTGGGCGGCATGTATCCCTACTCGCTGCTCGAGGCGAGCGCCCCCGGCCTCTACGAGATCGACTTCGAGGGCGTCGGCACCGACCGCTTCCTCCCAATCCCGCCACGGCGCGTCGACGTACGCGAAGGCGAGATCACCGAGGTGATCGTCGAGCTGCAGCGAAGGTAGGAGGCGGGAGGAGTGCCTCCTTCTCACCCACCGGGGTCCGAATCGCCCTTCGAGAACTAGGATTCCCACTCGCGTTCTCCGCCGCCGCGGGAATCCCCGGGTGGACGACATGAAGGACCTTCCCCTCGACTCGACCGACCTGACCTGGCTCGCCGGTCTCGCGCGCGCTCTCCTCGGAGAGGCGCACGCGGCGGACGACCTGGTGCAGGAGACCGCGGTGGCCGCGATGGAGGGGATTCCCTCCGGAGCTCCGCGGCGAGCGTGGCTGGCTTCGGTCGCGCGCCGGTTGGCCGCACGCCGCTTTCGCGGCGAGGCTCGTCGCGCTCGGCGAGAGGAGCTGGCGGCTCGCTCCGAGGCGCTGCCGGATTCGGCGGAGCTGGTAGAGAAGGCCGAGGTCGCCGAACAGGTGACGGCCGCGGCTCGAAGGCTTCCGGAACCGTTTCGGCGAACGATCCTCCTGCGCTTCCTCGAAGGGCGGAGCCCCGAGGAGATCGCGCGCGAGGAGGGCAAGCCGGCCGACACGATTCGCTGGCGCGTGCGCCGGGGGCTCGAGCTGCTGCGCGAAGAGCTGGTTCGGAAGCACGACCGGGATTGGTCCTCGTGGAGCGTCCTGCTCACACCCCTGGCCCGCTCCGGCGGGGACGTCGGCGTTGCGACCGCCGGCGCGTCGGGGGTGTCTACCGGGACGGTCGCTTCCTTGACGGCAATGAAAGCAACGATGGCGGTGGCGGCAGCGGTGAGCTGCGCGGGACTCTGGATGGTCTGGGATTCCGGGGACGAAGGCGCGGGGGAGACGCTCGTCGGCGTGAGTCCTCCCGTCGAGGAGGTCGTGCGGTCTGAGCCGACCGTGGAGCTCGAAGCCGATCCGCCGGCGCTCGAGCCGGTGCCGACTCGCGCGGAAGTCAGCGGGTCGCCGACGATCGAGGAGGCGGTGGAGTCGGTGTCTGCCCCGGCCGGTGATCTCCTCGGTGACGTCGTCGACGAGGAAGGCAATCCGGTCGCCGGCGCCGTGGTCTATCTCGTCGCCTCGGTTGGAAGCGATTCACGACCGTCGAACGACGGCGTGCGCACGCAAACCGAGAGCGACCGGCGCGGTGCCTTTCGCATTGCCCGAGAGGAGTGGTCCTCCGACGGCGCGGACGCTTTCGACCTGGGCGTCGTCGCCAACGGATACCGGCGCCGCGTCGTCCCCGACGTGACGGACTCGCGCTCCGAAGCACGACTGCGCGTCGTCCTCGAGCGCGGCCGCACGCTCACCGGACGCGTCGTCGACGAGCTCGGGCGACCCGTGCCGGACCTGGAGCTGCTGGCCTGTTCCGCCTACGCCGCGGTCGGGCACGTGAGCCCGAGCCAGCGACGGCTGCGCGCCCGGCGCAACGTGATGGGGGACGCGTCCTCTTCCTACGACCAATGCCTCGCGACGACCGACGGCCGCGGCGAGGTCGTGTTCACCGGACTCCCGCCCGGGAAGCTGCAGGTGCTTCCGATGGATGCCGGGTGGACGATCGAGGGACCGAGCCTCGTGCAGGAAGCCGAGACCTACGTGGAGTGGACCGCCAGGCGGCGACTGGGCGTGCGGCTCTTCGTGACCGACCTCCGCACCGGCCGACCCGCCGACCGAGCGGCCGCGACCTTCCGCTTCGAGGTCACGTACGCCAACGGAGAAGTGCGCGACTTCGGCCAGTGGGTCGGTCGCGGGAGCGGGGAGGTGAGCTTCGTGCTCGGCCCGGACGCTCTGCCCGGGTTCGAGGATCGAACGGTCACGCGTGCCGCTTTCTACGGCACGGTTCGCTCGGGCGAGGGTGGGGCCGTGGACTGGAAGGCCCAAGCGATCGAGGACCCGGACGGTGCCGTGGGCGTCGCCGAAGTCCGCGTGGAGGTCGACTCGACGGACCCGCTCCAGGTCTTGGCCGCCTCCCCGGCCGACGCAGCGGAGCTCGGCATCGCGACGCTCGAGATCGACGTGCGCTACGAGGACGCCGCTCCGTTCGAAGGCGAGCTGACCGTGAGCTGGGTCCCCGGAGGCGACCTCGCGCG
>JANQME010000311.1 GCA_028280205.1 Longimicrobiales bacterium | reverse complement strand
CCTTTTTCGCGCGCAAAAGGGTCGGTGGGTTTTTGCGCACGCGGCGGGGGCGGCGGGGATTCATCCGTATAAAGCGTTTGCGCTTCGCTCGCCGGGCCTCAGCAATCTGGTCCTCGGCCGGATGGAGGAGCACCTCGACTCCACGACGTCGTTTCGCTGCTTCGTGGGCGGGCTCCCCGTGGAGCGCACGTGGCCGTGGGAGTACAAGGCCCCCTTTTCACCCGGCGACGTGATCCAGGAGTACGTCCGTCCCGCACGCAGCCGGAAGGACGGGGTGGAGATCACGAGCCCGGCGCTCTCGGACGTCGAGCTCATCGACTTCCCGGGCCTGGGCTCGCTGGAGGCGTTCAACACGGATGGTCTGCGCTCGCTGCACCGGACGTCGAAGACGCCCAACATGATCGAAAAGACGATGCGCTACCCCGGGCACGCGGTCCGCATGCGCATCCTGCGCGAGGCCGGCTTCTTCTCGACGGAGACGATCCAGGCCGCCTCCGGATCGGTCGTCCCGCGCGACGTCACCGAGTCACTCCTCTTCGACGCGTGGCGCTTCGAGGACGGGGAGCCCGACCTGACGGTGATGCGCATCGTCGTCGAGGGAGAGAAGGACGGCACGCGGGTGCGTCACACGTACAACCTCCTCGACTACTACAATCCGGACACCGAGACGATGTCCATGGCGCGCACCACCGGCTACACCTGCACCGCCATGGCCAACCTCGTGGCGCGCGGCCTGTGGACCGAGCCGGGGCTTGCTCCGCCCGAGGTGATCGGGCGGAACCCGGAGTGCTTCGACGCCGTGATCTCGCACCTCGAAGCGCGCGGCGTCCACATCTTTCAGCGGGTCGAGGAGCTCTAGGCGAGTCTCCGTCAGCCAGCCGGGACGCGCAGGATCGGGTAGCGGCCCGCCTCGATCGCTTCGTCCAGGATCGCCCAGTTCGCGAAGCCGTCGTCCGAGCGTGCCTCCAGCAGGGTGAAGACGAGCCGGCCGAGCGGCTGGCCCACGTCCACCCGCACCGTGCCCTCGGGTAGCGTCTCCGTGGCCGCCGTCCAGGTGCCGAAGACGGTCCGCTCGCTGCGCCCCTGGAAGGGCCGTGCCGCCACCGACGTCGAGTCGATCGCGAAGCGCTCCACCTGCACCGACGTGCCACCCGACACGACCTCCACGACGACCCCGTGCGCTCGGAGCCGCTCGATCGCGTCCCCGGCCTCCGGAAGGACGTAGTACGCGGCCGGCGCAACCTCCGTCTCCGTCGGCCGGAACGTCCCGAACTCGTACATCGAGACCGGCTCCACGACGTCGCGGCGGAGGAGGATGACCTCGCCCGTCTGCGGGTGACGCTCCTCGTCCACCGCACCCATGAGGATCGTCACCTCCTCGTCGGAGCGCTCGAACGTCGCGCGGGTGGCGAGCGTACCGCCCACCACGGACTCGGCATCGGCTGCTTCGACGATGTCGCGGATCCGGCCCGCGCTCTCCTGCGCGAAGGTCAGGATCTCCTCGACGAACCAGAGCGTGCTCATCACCCGGTCCTCGAAGGTGTCGTAGGCGTACGCCTCGCTGAGGATCGCCATCCGGTTCCGCAGGCCGAGGTAGTTGTTGTTGAAGCGCGGCCGGTGGTCGAAGGTGTACCAACCGGGCCGGCGGGGGCTCGCGTTGCCGTAGTAGTAGTACACCCAGCCGTGCTCCTCCTCGATCCGCTCGGTGACGGTCGGGAGCCATGCGTCGCGGAGGAAGTGGTCGATCGGCTCGGGCGTGTTCGGATGGAGCGGAGGCGAATACGTGAGGTGGTAGGCGTGTCGCGTCCCGTTCGTCGTGTGCAGATCGACGCCCACGTGCGGGTCGTACGCCGACATCATCGCGACCAGCGAGCGCGCCTCGGGTGAGTCCAGCTTCGTATGGTCCCGGTTCAGGTCGAGTCCCTGGGCGTTGGGGCGCTGACCCATGCCCCCGAGGGGTCCGTGCTGGCGCGGGCGGTTGCGCAGATCCATGCGCTCGTTCCCGTCCGCGTTGTAGATCGGGGCCACGAGCAGGACGAGGTCATCCGTCCACGACGGGTAGAGGCCGCGCGCGTAATCGCGCAGGAGCATGAGCAGCGCTTCCTTTCCGCACACCTCGCCCGCGTGGATGTTGCCCTGCAGGTAGACGCGTGTCTTGCCCGTGGCGAGCACCGCCTCGGGCGTCGCGTCCGGGGCGCCGAGGACGAGCAGCGGCAGGCGACGTCCCTCGTTCGTGTAGCCGAACCAGGTCAGGTGGATCGCGTCGGAGCGCTCGGCGAGCGCTTCGGCCATGGCGATCACGTCGTCGTATCGGCTCGTCTCGACGAAGTCGGTACGCTCGGCGCGGGTGAGGAGCTCGTCCAGCGACTGCGCGCCGGCAGCGGAGGACCCGAGCGCGAGGATGGCGAGCGCCGACGCCAGCGCTACGAGACCGAGGGCGCGAGGACGCTCCGAGGAGTGGTCGGCGGGGTGGCGGCGGGCGGTGCGCAGGGTCATGCGGGAGCACGATCGAGGGGGTCGGACGGTCCCTCGCGGCCGTCCGGGCGGCCAAAGTAGTCAGGCCTCCGGGATCCGTATAGCTTCCCGCGCCGCCCGCCCTGCTCCTCACTCCGGCGACGCGCTCGATGATGGGCGTGCCCCGAAACGACCGCCGTCCGTGTCCAGGTCCCTGCCCGTCTTCTACGACTGCTTCAACTGCCCGTCGTACTGCTGTACGTACCCTCGCATCCCGACGACGAAACGCGACATCCGGCGGCTCGCGAAGCACTTCGACATGTCCGAGGACGAGGCCCGCGAGGCGTTCACCAAGCCGGGCTGGACGTCGCGCGAACGGGTCCTGCGGCACGAGCCCGACGAGATCTACGGCAGCGCCTGTCGCTTCCTGGACCGGGAGACGCGTCTGTGTACCGTCCACGCGGTCCGGCCTTCGGTGTGCCGAGGCCATCCGGACGGCCCGAACTGCGGCTACTACACGTTCCTTATGGCGGAGCGCCGGGACCAGGACGACCCCGACTACGCGGCGCGGGCCTACAACCTTCCCAACGAGTTCCCGCGGCTGGCCGAGCCGTGGGAGAGCGAGGACGCCGAGGAGTGAGCCCGGGAGCTCGCCACCGGCACCGAGGTCGGAAACGAAGAAGGGCCCGGGGCCGAAGCCCCGGGCCACACCACCCATCGTCCCTTGCTACCCCTTCTTCTCTTTCTTCTCTCTTGTCCTTCCTGTCCCGACGGGTGGGTCCCTACCGGGTGCTCATTTCACGCGTCAAGCCACATCGAAGCCGGCTTCTTCCAGCGCGTGCTTCTGCGCCTGATCCTCGCTGACGACCTGGCCGTCGAAGAGGTGGACGCTTCGGTCGGCCATGTGGGCGTAGCGCGGATCGTGCGTCACCATGCAGATCGTCGCGCCCTCG
>JANQME010000305.1 GCA_028280205.1 Longimicrobiales bacterium | reverse complement strand
CACCTCGCCGGTGTGCACGCGGTCGAAGACGAAGCGGACGGACGCGAGCCGGCCGAGGTCGAGGGACGGGTTGTCCGCCACGAAGTCCCCGAGGGGGATCGAATACGTCTGCAGGATGAGCTCCCAGTGGCTCTGGAAGCGGTCCTCCTCCAGGTCGCGCCGGCGCATCACGTACGTCTCGAGCGGCCGTCGGATCGCTCCGTAGCGGCTCAGCGCGACGCGCCCGCTCCGGCCGATCGCATCGACGACCTCGACGGAGAGATCCACGGGCGGATCCGTACTCTCTCCCTCGTCCGCAGGTTGGCCGGCGGCGCCCGCCGCTCCCACGTCCCCTTCGTCGTCTTCGTCGGCCGCGTCCTCCCCTGACAGCGCATCCGCGCCCTCGTCGGAGCGAGCCCGCGGACCCGGCACTTCGTTCGTGGGCGCGAGCAGAAAGTCGAGCGTCGCGCCGTCGTCGAGCTCCCACTCCGATGCGAGCCCGTCGGGGAGGTCCAGGACGAAGCGGGCGGGCGGGCCGTGCGCGGAAGTGTCCGCGCCCTCGACCCGGTTGTTCCAGGCGACCGTGACCGCCTGGTTCTCCTGGGACGCCGACGTGTTCGACCGATTGCTCGAGCGGAGCGCGAGCATCGCCTCTCCCCAGGTGGAAAGGGAGTCCCCGCGCAACGTCACCCCGAGCGCCGTCCCGGTCGTGACGTCGATGTCCTCCTCGAAGGTGGCGAGCGGCCGGAAGGCGCTCGTCTCGAAGCGGGTGACGTACATCGTCTCCGGGAGCCACTGCCCGATGACGCGGTGGTCGCGGAAGATCGGCAGGTAGCGCTTGTCGCCCTTCGTCACGGCCTCGAGAAAGGCCGAGACGTAGATCTCGGCGAAGCGGCGCTGGTCCTCCTCGGGAATCAGGCCGCGCAGGTCCAGAATCCTGGGGCTGCGCGGTCCGTTGTCGTTCGGGCCCCACACGGAGTTCCACTGCCCGTGGTTCGCGCGGTAGACGTAGATCGCGGACTTGAAGTCGAACTCGTCCGGGTCGTTGAACGTGAGGCGGTCGTAGATGCGCAGGCCGTGGAACGACGTCACGTCGCCGTCGTGTGAGCCGTGGAAGGTCAGGTAGCTCATGTCCTCCACGACCACCTTCCGCCCGGTCGGGAGGTACTGGCCGTCGACCGGCGCGATCGAGACGATGCCCTGGATGTCGTACCCGAAGTCGAAGGTCAGCGAGGCGTCGTCCGGGTAGTGGGAGAGCCGGTTGAAGGCGGCCGCGTTCGCCACGGCCTCCCCCCCGCGCGAGTGGCCGATGAGCACGATGTTGCCCAGGTCGACCTTCCCCTCGAACGGGTTGCCCGGCTCGGCGTCGAATTCCTCGAAGAGCTGGACGTGCCGCAGCAGGAACCAGCCGCGCGCATCGTTCTCTTGGCGGATGCCCCCGTTGATGAAGTTCTCGTCCACGCTCGCCAGGATGTACCCGCGGCTCGCGAGCAGCTCGCCCAGGTAGTCGTACCCGGGGTCGGAGAAGTCGCGCATGTTGTGGTTGCCGTGCACCACGAGCACAAGCGGGAAGGGGCCCGGGCCGTCCGGATACCAGACCCGAGCGTTGAGCGGCATCTCCTTCGGCGTGAAGCCCCAGTACTCGTTCCGCTCCGAAGCGGACGAGCCGAGGTCGACCAGCTTCGAGACGTCGACGGTCGGGGTCGTGATCGCCACCGAGTCCCGGTACTCGGGCCGATTCTTGTCGGTGCCCGAGCCGTAGTAGAGGGTCAGCACGTCGAACGGACCCGGCTGGGAAGGGTCGGGGGCGTCGAGAGCATGCCGAGCCAGGACGACATCGGCGTCGCTCGGGGTGAGCTCGAGGGCGGGCGTGCACGCTGCCGCCAGGGCCCAGAGCATAACGAAGAAGTAGGAGGGTCGAGTCATGGCGCCCATCATGGCCCGGGCGTCCGGGGCTGGCAATCGAGGCTGGTCATCCATGGAGGCCTTGTACAGCTTACAACCCCCGCAACGGATCCACGGAGATCGAATGGCCAACCCGACCGTCACCATCGAGACGAACCACGGCACGATCGTGGCCGAGATGTTCAAGGAGCGCGCCCCGAAGACCGCCGGCAACTTCATCGACCTGGCGAAAAAGGGGTACTACGACGGGCTTACGTTCCACCGGATCATCGAGGGCTTCATGATCCAGGGCGGATGTCCGGACGGGACCGGCCGCGGCGGACCCGGCTACCAAATCGACGACGAGTTCCACCCCGAGCTCAAGCATACGGGTGCGGGTGTCTTCTCGATGGCGAACGCGGGCCCGAATACGGGGGGCTCGCAGTTCTTCATCACCCTCGCGCCGACCGCGTGGCTCGACGGCAAGCACGCCGTCTTCGGCCGCGTGACGGAGGGCATGGACGTCGTCGAGGCGATCGGGACCGTTCAGACCGGAGCGCAGGACCGGCCGACCGAGCCCGTCGTGATGGAGAAGGTCAGCGTCGACGGGGACGGCTGAATCAGGAGCAGCTCTGCCCTTCGAGCCAGGTCATCGCCGCGTCCAGCACGTCGTCCGAAGCCCGCTCGCCCGTCGCGTCGCCTTCCACGACCTCGTCGGGGGGGAGCGGTCCGCCGTAGACGAAGCCCGTCCGGTCGACCTGGGTCACGACGGTCAGGAAGATGACGGCGTCGTCGACGAGCCGGAACGCGGCATTCGCGGTCGACACGCCCCACGTGGGCTGCCCGAACGATCGGGCGTCGGCTCGTCCGCGAAAGGCCACCGCAATCGCCTCGCCCGCGCTGGCCGTCTCGCCGTCCGTGAGCACGGCCACGAAGGGGCGTGGCGCGAGGAGTTCGTAGGCGGGCACTGCCTGCGCCGCGACGATGGTGTCCCCCACGGCGCGACCCCCTTCGTAGATCCACGGGGTGATCACAGAGTCGGGATCGATGAAGAAGCCCACGGTGTCCTCGCCGAGGATCGGACCGACGCCTGCGAGCATCGGCCACATGTTTCCGCCGGTGTTGCCCCGCAGGTCCACGACCCAGCGGCACTGAACACCGAGCGTGTCGACCCCCTCGATGAGCGCGTGGTACTCGGCCGCGACCGAGTCGCCGGCCGCCGCCCCGCCCTCGAAGGCATCCACCTCGACGTACCCGACTCCGTCGATAAGCCGGGCCGCCGCACCGCTGACCGCCTCGCCGGCTCGGGCGGGCCCGCTCTCTCTACGCTCCACCAGCGACGCGGGCATGGGCGGGCCGAACGACGCGCTCGGTGGCTCCTGGAAGAAGCTGTGGTTGTCGCCGATCCGCTCGAGGGCGTTTCGGATCGCGGGATAGGTGTCGGCGGGGTCGACGGCGGCCACGGCCTCGGCATCCGCGTACGTCGCGGCGCGGAAGGCCTCCCAGTCGATCTCGTATCTGCGGATCGAGTTCCCTTCCATGATCGCGAGGGCGTCGATCAGGTAGAGTTCCGCCTGCGCCCCGAGAAAGGGGGGCTCGGGCTCGGAGAGCGCGACGTCACACGCCGCCGCGACCGCCAGGGTCGCCGCGACCGCCAGGGTCCGCGTCGGTCTCAGTCGCTGCGCGCGCATGCTCTCCCGGTCACCCGACCGGGCGCTCCGTCCGCCCGATCTCGTATCCCTCCGGCGGCTCGGCGCCCAGGAGGTGTCGTACGAAGTAGTCCCACCGTCGCCTCATCATGTACGGCTCGTTCCCGAATCCGTGACCGCGGTTGGGCAGCATGAGGAGGTCGAAGTCCTTGTTCGCCTCGATGAGCGCGTCGACCACGAGCATCGTGTTCGACGGAGGAACATTCGTATCCATCGTCCCGTGCGCGATCAGGAGCTTCCCCTGCAGGTTCTCGGCCAGAAGCTGGTTGGCCTGGTTGTCGTAGTTCGTGGAGCCGTCCGGGTACACCTCCAGCAGCCCCTGCCACTTCTCGCCCCAGTCGTCCTCGTAGTTGCGGTTGTCGTGGTTGCCCGCCTGCGAGACCGCCACGTGATAGAAGTCGGGATAGCGCATGATCGCGTCCGCCGCCGCGAAGCCGCCGCCGGAGTGGCCGTAGATCCCGACCCGCTCCAGATCCATCCAGGGATGGCGCTCCGCGAGCTGTTCGATCCCGGTCATCTGATCCGGAAGACCGTTGTCGCCCATGTTGCCGTAGTAGGTCTCGTGAAAGGCCTTCGAGCGCATCGGAGTTCCCATCGCGTCCAGCTCGACCACCACGAAGCCGAGCTCCGCGATGGCCTGCAGGTCGCGGTGCGCCGCGCGGAAGCTCCGCGACCCGACCGAGCCGCTCTGCGGGCCCGGGTACAGGTAGTTCACCACCGGATACGACCGGGACGGGTCGAAGTCGAGCGGCCGGAAGAGGAGGCCGTACAGGTCGATCTCGCCGTCGCGGGCCTTCACGGTGAAGGGCGTGGGCGGCTGCCAGCCCGTCGCCTCGAGCGCGGAGACGTCCGCCTCCTCGAGCGTCATGACGACCTCGCCGTCCGCGTCGCGCACCACGGTCACCGGCGGTACGACCGGCGTCGAGTACGAGTCGACGAAGAAGTCACCGCCCGGCGAGAAGGCGACCGTGTGGTTCGCGCTGTCGGGCGTCAGCAGCGCGACCTCGCCGTCGTCCAGGCCGACCCGGTAGAGGTACTGGAAGTACGGATCTCCAGGCTCGCGCTCGTTGCCCACGAACGTCACGGTCCTCGCCTCCTCGTCCACGTCGCGCAGGTCTAGGGCGTTCCACTCGCCGGAGGTGACCTTCCGCTTCACCGCGCCCGTGCGCGCATCGTAGAGGAAGAGGTGGCCCCAGCCGTCCCGCTGCGAGAACCAGAGGATCTCCTCTGTCGCCGAGAGGTAGCGCCACCCGCTCCACGACTCGTAGAAGGTCTCCTCGACCTCCTCGAAGACATCGCGGACCTCTCCGGTGCGCGCGTCCGCGATCCGCACCTTCGCCGACTTGTGGTCGCGTGAGGTGGAGACGAAGGCGAAGCGGGTGCCGTCCGCGGACCATTCGAGGTCGCCCAGGCGTCCGCCGCACTCGATGTGGTCGGAACAGGTCGACCGGTGCTGATCGGGGGGCATGCGCAGCCGGACGACGCGATCGCCCGCCGGGCGGTCCAGGTCGATCACGATGCGCTCCACGCGGAAGATCACCGTGTCCTCGGGAAGCGGGTAGCGCCACGCATCGAGCTCGGGGTGACCGACCTTCGTGGTCGTCAGGTACATCATCCCGACGCCGCGCGCGTCGTGCCGGAACGTGGCGATCTTCCGCGAATCGGGAGACCACTTCACGACCGGGCGATCCCGTCGCACCCATCCGGCGTTGTTGGTGCCGTAGCCGAAGTCCTCCACGCCGTCGATCGTGAGCCGCGTCTCCTCGCCGCTCGCGAGGTCGCGCAGCCAGAGGTCGTGTCCGCGGATGAACACCCCGCGGCGCCCGTCGGGCGACGGAATCGCCGCGGGGCCGGCCGGGGCGAGCGCCGGCTCGTCTTCCTCGCACTCGTACGTCGTGAGATCACACCGCGCGTACCCGCCGTCGGACAGCTCGAGCAGGATGTCGTGGCCCTCGAACGCCAGGTCCTCGATCGGCAGGGAGAGGGGTGCGAGCGAAGAGCCGGTGACGGCGGAGAGCGCGTCGGCGAGGCGCGGATGGTCGAAGGCTCGTCCGCGGGCCCGCGCCGGCGGGTCGACGAGGACGAACTCGTGGCCGCCCGGGACGTCGTTCCGGTACCAGAATCGCCCGTCGTCGAACCACTGCGGACGCACGGTCGCCCCGTAGACCAGCGGGTCCACGCTCCGGCCCAGGAAGCGCTCGGCGCGGGCGTAGTCCTCCGCCGTGAGACGGAGCGTCTGCCCGGCGGCGGGGCCTGGGACGGCACCCGCGGCGAGGAGCACCAGGGCCGCGAATGGAAGCGCCGCTGATCGCATGGGGACCTCTCGGGGAAGGCGGACCGACGCACGCCGGCCCATCCCTCGGGACCGTACGCCGAGGGCCGGCCGGGATCTGCGCCCCGACCGGCCCGCCTCGAAAGGTGACGCGCCCCCCAGCGGGCGGCAACGTCGTCCCGCCACGCTCGGGTAACGGCGCCGTGAGCCGAGGGCCGAGGGCCCGTGCTACGCCCCGGGACCCCCGGGCGCTCGGGCCTCCTCCTCTCGCAGGCCGACCTCTGCTCTCTCCGTGTCCGAAGCGGATGCGTCCTGAGCTTCCTCGGTCATGGCCTGCTGCTCGCCGAACATCTCCCAGACCGCGAGAAACATCGCCGCGATGATCGGGCCGATCACGAACCCGGAGATTCCGAACGTGGTGAGCCCGCCGAGCGTGGAGAGCAGGATGAGCCAGTCGGGCATCTTCGTGTCTCGACCGACCAGGAGCGGCCGCAGGATGTTGTCGACCAGGCTGATGACGACCGCCCCGAAAAGGAGCAGCACCAACCCGCGGACCCACGCTCCACCCGCCATCAGGATGACCCCTGCCGGGACCCAGACGAGGGCCGCCCCGACCGCCGGCAGGATCGACAGAAAGACCATGACCACGCCCCAGAAGACCGCCCCCTCGATGCCGAGGATCGCGAACATGATCCCGCCGAGCGTGCCCTGCACGACGCCGACGACCAGCGTGCCCTTGATCGTGGCGCGCCCGACCTCGATGAACTTCTCGAAGAGGTCCTCCTCCCGGTCGTCCCCGAGCGGGAGCGCCCAGATGAGCTTCGCTCGCATCTTCTCGCCGTCACGGAGGACGAAGAACAGCAGATAGAGCATCACGAAGAAGAGGGCGGCGAAGCGGCCCACGTTCTGCCCCACGCTCACCGCCATGGAAGCGATGAATCCGCTGGCCGCGACGGCCGCGTCGGAGATCCGGTCCTGGATGGTGTCGGAGGCGATTCCGGCCCGCTCGAGCGAGGCCACCAGCGCCGGGGGCAGGCGGGCCTCCAAGGATGCGAGCAGCGCCCCCGGGTCGATCTGTCCGCCCTGCAGATCGTCGTACAGCGTCAGGGCCTGATCGGCGACGGCTCCGGCCACGAGGATCGTCGGGACGAGCACGACCAGGAGGATGACGAGGAGGGTGAAGAGCGCCGAGGCGGTGTGACGCCCTCCCATGCGCTCCTCGACCCAGTTCTGCACCGGGAGGAAGACGACCCCCGTGATCGTCGCCCAGAAGATCGGCTGGAAGAAGCCCCGCAGGAGAGCGAAGAAGCCGAGCGTGAACGTTACGAGCAGGAGCAGGAAGAACGCGTTCGCGATGCGTTCCGTGCCCAGCGGGGTCCTTGAGTCCGGGGCCACGTCGTCCGGGGTGGAAGGGGGTCGGCGCCTGTCAGGCGAGAGGATACGCCCGGGGGGTCAGCGGCGCATCTCCGTGAAAACGGGTCACGACCCCCGGTCGGCTTCTCCTTCCGCTCGAGGCGCTTCGCTTGCCGGGTCCGCGGGATCGGACGGGACACCGGGCGTCCGGGACTCTTTCCCG
>JANQME010000289.1 GCA_028280205.1 Longimicrobiales bacterium | reverse complement strand
ACTGGCTCAAGCAGGTCAAGGTGACCCGCACGCTCGAGTCCGGCCGGCAGTCCACCAAGACACTCTTCCGCAACCCGGCGGGCGGCCCCGAGGCCGAGCCCGGGGATCGGATCCGAACCCGCATCGTCTCGGCCGATCAGGCGCTCGAGTTCGAGATCGCGCTCATCGATCCGCGCGCCGCGGTGCGTCGCGTCCGCATCGCGTACGAGGTGCCCGGCGAGAACGGTCGACCCGAGGAGGTCGAGTTCACGCTCGAGAGCGAGGAGCCGCCGGAGGAGTGACGTCCGGCCCACCCGGGTCGGAGCCGCGGCGTCTCTGCATCCGGCGACGCCGTTTTCTCGTAGATTCGGAGCATGGCTGCTCCCACCGCATACGTGGAATCCGTGGGCCGGACCGCCGTCACCTCGGTATCGGCCGTGGGTCGAGCCGGATTCCTGGGGGTCGATGCGCTGCGTGCGCTTCGCAAGGCGTCGCTCTGGGGACCGCACCTCCTCGGGCAGATGGCCCGGGTCGGGGTCGACTCGGTGCCGATCGCCCTCTTCATCGCGACGTTCACGGGGATCGTCCTCGCACTTCAGGCCTCGTACACCTTCACCGGCGCGGTCCCTCTCTACTTCGTGGGCGCGCTGGTCGGCAAGACGATGATCCTGGAGCTCGGGCCCGTCCTCACCGGCCTCGCGCTCTCCGGACGAGTCGGCGCGAACATCGCCGCCGAGATCGGGACGATGCGGGTGACGGAGCAGATCGACGCGCTCGAGACGCTCGCCTACGACCCGGTGGCTTATCTCATCGTCCCGCGGATTCTGGCGGGCGCGATCATGTTTCCGATGATCGTGGTGCTCGCCAACGCGATCGGCATCCTCGCCGGGCTGGGTGCATCGCTCGCGCTCCTCGACCTGTCGGCTCTGCAGTTCATGAGGGGTGTCCGCCTCTTCTTCGAGCCCTTCGACGTGCGCTTCTCGATGATCAAGGCGATGACCTTCGGCATCACGGTGACTTCGGTCGGGTGCGCGTTCGGCTACCAGACGCGAGGGGGTGCGGAGGGCGTGGGGCGCTCGACGACGCGAGCCGTCGTCATCTCGAGCATGATCATCCTGGTGCTCGACGCCTTCTGGGCGGCCGTCCTCCTGCGCTGAGCTCGTGCCCTTGAGCATCGAGATCCTCGACGTCCACAAGTCTTTCGGAGACAAGCACGTCCTCAAGGGCTTCACCCTCTCCATCCGGGATGGGGAGACGACCGTCGTCATCGGTGGCTCCGGCTCGGGGAAGTCCGTCGCGCTCAAGCACATCGTCGGGCTGCTCAGGCCCGATGGGGGCGAAGTCTGGGTCGATGAGCACAACGTCTCACGGCTCGATCAGGAGTCGCTCTACCAGCTTCGCCGCAACGTCGGCTTCGTCTTCCAGTTCGCCGCGCTCTTCGACTCCATGACGATCGCGGAGAACGTCGGCATGGGGCTGCGCCGCATGCCGGATTTTCCGGACGCCGACATCCCCGACCGGGTCGCGGATTGTCTGCGGATGGTCGATCTGGACGGGTATGGCGATCGGCTGCCGTCTCAGCTTTCGGGCGGGCAGCGGAAGAGGGTCGGCCTCGCCCGGGCAATCGCGACCCGTCCCAAGTACATCCTGTACGACGAGCCGACGACCGGGCTCGATCCGGTCACCACTGCGGTGATCGACGAGCTCATCCTGCGCATGTCGGACGAGCTCGGCGTGACGGGTGTGGTGATCTCCCACGACATGAAGAGCGCCTTCCGCATCGCCGATCGCGTGGCGATGCTCTACGACGGCGTCATCCGAATCGACGGGACGCCGGACGAGGTGCGCGCCTGTGAGGATCCGATCGTGAAGGGCTTCATCGAGGGCAGACCCGAGCTGATGGCGGCCGGACGATGAGCCGCGGCAGGGAGTTCCTGGTCGGGCTCGTGATCATCGTGGCCGTCGCGGTGGCCGTCGTCGGTACGCTCTGGCTGCAGGGAACCAACTTCGGCCGGCCCACGCGGACCGTGGAAGCGCTCATGCTGTCTGCGGGTCAGCTCGACGAAGGCAATCCCGTGACGTACCGCGGCGTCCGGATCGGAACGGTCGCGTCGATCACGGTGGAGCCCTCGGGCGACGCGATCCGTGTAACCATGCTCCTCACCGACCCGGTGGAGCTACCGCCCGATCCGGCGGTCGTCCTCGGTCCGGAGTCGCTCTTCGGGGACTGGCAGGCCGAGATCGTGAGCGTCGCCCGGTTCCCGCGTTTCTCCTTCTACGACGTCCCGCCCGACGCTTCGACGAGCGCGGGTGTGCCCGGGCCCCTGCTGGGTGGGTACGCGCTCCCCGAGATCACTCGCCTCACTGCGTCGGCCGAGCAGATCTCGGGCAACCTCGCCGACCTCACCGATCGACTCGAGCTGACGTTCAACGACGAGACCGCCGCGAACCTCACCGCGGCGATCGGCAACGTCGAGGCGATCACGGAAGACCTCCGTGCCCTCGTCGAACAGCAGTCGGCCGTCGCCGCGAGCATCACGGCCAACGCGGACAGCGCCCTCCTCGAGGTCGAGCAGGCCGCGATCGCGGCCCGCCGTTCGTTCGATCGGGTGGACGGATTGCTCGCCGACGAGCAGATCGACTCGATCGTCACCAACATGCGGGTGGCGTCGGCCGGGATCCGTGATCTCGCCGCCGATCTCTCGGACCCCGAGGACGGGCTGGCCGTCACCCTGGACCGGGCCGATTCCGCCCTGGCGCGCGTGGACCGCATCGCGGCGCGGCTCGAGGCCGGAGAAGGCTCACTCGGCCGCCTGCTCACGGATTCGACCCTCGCGGTGCGCACCGAGGAGGTGCTACGCTCCCTCGATTTCCTCCTTCAGGACGTCCGGGAGAATCCGGGGCGCTATGTCCGACTCTCCATCTTCTGACCGCGGAGCCTCGACTCGCCGTCCCACGCCTGCACGCTCCGGGGGGGCGGCACGGCGCAAGCCCGTGGTCGAGACGAGCGCGGGTGGGGTCGTCCTGCGGAGTATCGAGGGCGTCGCGCACATGCTCGTGATCCGGGATCCGTACCGGAAGTGGGGGCTGCCGAAGGGCCACGCCGAGGACGGGGAGACCCCTGCGGAGACGGCGCTGCGCGAGGTGCGGGAGGAGACCGGGCTCGACGACCTCGAGCTCGACGTCGAGCTGACGACGATCGACTGGTTCTTTCGTGCCGGCGGTCGACGGATCCACAAGTATACGACTTTCTTCCTGATGCACTCCCGGTCGGGTGTGCCCGTGCCGGAGGAGGGCGAAGGGATCTCGGCGTGTGAGTGGGTTCCGCTGCGCAGTGCGCACATGCGGATCTCGTACGACAACGCCGCCGAGGTGGTCAAAGTCGCGCAGCGCGTGGTGTTCGGCACCGCGCCTTGAGGGCGCCTCCCGGCGGGTTAGACTTTGCGGCTCCTGTTCCGTTTCCGCGCGGGCGGTCGCACCGCGCCCTTCGCAGGACCCCATGGCCGAAGAGATCCGTGACATCACCATCATCGGCGGCGGGCCCACGGGCCTCTTTGCCGCCTTCTACGCTGGAATGCGGGGCAGCTCGTGCCGGATCGTGGATTCGCTCCCCGAGCTGGGCGGACAGCTCACGGCGCTCTACCCGGAGAAGTACATTTTCGACGTGGGCGGCTTTCCCAAGGTCCTCGCCAAGGATCTGGTGAAGAGCCTGGTGCAGCAGGCGATACAGTTCGGACCCGAGGTCACCCTCGACCGGCAGGTCCGGGAACTCGAATGGGTCGGTGAGCACTTCGAACTACGGTGCTCGGACGGCACGTACCCGACCCGCACCGTCGTCATCGCAGGAGGTAAGGGTGCCTTCGAGCCCATGAGGCTGAAGTGTCCCGGATACGACGAGTTCATGCACGCCGGAATCGAATACGCGGTGAAGGACCCCGAGGCATTCCGCGACAAGCGGGTGGTGATCGTCGGGGGTGGCGACACCGCCTTCGACTTCATCCTGATGCTCAAGGACGTGGCCGCCTCCGTGATGCTCGTGCACCGACGAGACGGTTGGCGGGCCCACGAGGCCTCGGTCGCCCAGGTCATGGAGCTCGTCGAGGCGGGCGAGGTGGAGCTGAGGACGTTTCACGAAGTGCGCACGATCCTGGGGTCCGACCGGGTCGAGCAGGTGACGATCTTCGACAACCGGACCGACGAGGACGCGGTGATCGAGTGCGACGTCCTGCTCTCGTGCCTCGGCTTCAAGCCGGATCTGGGGCCGATGAAGTCGTGGGGGCTGAACGTGCAGAAGAACCGGATCATGGTCGATTCGCACATGGCGACGTCGATCCCCGGCGTGTACGCCGCCGGAGACGTCGTCGACTACGACGGGAAGCTCGATCTGATCGCCACGGGCTTCGCCGAGGCGGCCGTCGCGGTGAATCAGGCGGTGCACTTCGTCGACCCGAGCGCCCGAGTGAATCCGGGGCACTCGACCAACATGAAGGTCTTCAAGGAGGCATGACGATGTCCGACGGCACGCCGACGAGAGAGCGCGTGGTCATCATCGGCTCCGGCCCGGCGGGCTGGACCGCTGCGATCTACGCCGCCCGCGCCGAGCTCGACCCGTTCGTCATCGAGGGCGGCGTCAGCCGCACGATGATCCCGGGTGGGCAGCTCATGTTCACCACGGAAGTCGAGAACTACCCGGGCTTCCGGGAGGGCGTGGATGGGCAGACGCTCATGATGGAGATGAAGGAGCAGGCGCTCCGCTTCGGCACGCGCGTGCTCACCGAGGACGTCGTCGCGATCGATCCCGCCGGGCACCCATTCCGCCTGGAGACGACGAGTGGCGCGGTCGTGCTCGCCGACTCGGTGATCGTGGCCACGGGCGCGAACGCGAAGTGGCTCGGGCTGGAGAACGAGCAGCGGCTCGCGCAGACGGGCGGCGGAGTGAGCGCGTGCGCAGTCTGCGATGGGGCGCTTCCCCACTTCCGGGACCAGGTGCTCGCGGTGGTCGGAGGGGGCGACTCCGCCATGGAAGAGGCGCTCTACCTGACCAAGTTCGCGCGCGAGGTCGTCGTGGTGCACCGTCGTGACACGCTGCGCGCGTCGCGGATCATGGCGGAGCGCGCGATGGAGAACGAGAAGATCACCTTCGCCTGGAACTCGGTGGTCACCGAGGTGCTCGGCGACGACGTGATCACCGGGATCCGGCTGAAGGACACCGTGTCGGGGCAGGAGCGTGAAGTGGCCGTGGGCGGCCTCTTCCTCGCGATCGGACACACGCCGAACACGGCGTTCCTGCAGGGTGTGGTCGAGCTGAAGGAGAACGGATACGTGCGTACCCCGATCCCGTGGCGCACGCAGACTTCGGTGCCGGGCATCTTCGCCGCCGGCGACGTCATGGACGACTTCTACCGACAGGCCGTCACCGCCGCCGGAACCGGTTGCATGGCGGCTCTGGAGGCCGAGCGCTGGCTCGCCCACGGCGGGCCGGAAACGCTCGCCCCGGAAGCAGTCGACGCGGAGGCCGCGACGGCGGTGTGATGTCGGACGACGGCGTGGCGCGCGCCGGGTGGGAGAGTCGAGCGGGCGTCCGAACCCTATCCGTCGTCCTCGTCGAGCGTCGACGGGAGTGGTCCCGTGGGGCCGAGCAGCCGGCCTCCATCGACCGGCAGGACGTGCCCGGTGACGAAATGGGCGTCCACGAGGTAGCGCACGGCCCCCACCACGTCTCCGGGACCGCCGACCCGTCCGAGCACGGCGCGCCGGGCGAGTGACTCCCAGCGCTCGTCGGACCAGTCGTCCGGAGGAAGCACCGCGCCGGGGGCGACCGCGTTGACCCGGACTTCGGGTGCGAGCGCCCGCGCCTGCAAGCGGGTCAGGTGCGCGAGCGCCGCCTTCGAGACGGCGTGATGCGGGTACTCCGTCCACGCCTGGAAGGCGGAGAGATCCGTGAGGTTCACGACGCAGCCGCCCCGCGCGCGCAGCATCGGCGCACAGGCGCGCGTGAGCAGGTGTGGCGCGCGCACGTTCACCGCCATCACCGCGTCCCACTCCTCTGCGTCGACGTCCAGGAGGGGCACGTCGCGGAAGGAGGCCGCCGAGTTCACGAGGACGTCGAGGCCGCCCCACTCGTCCCGGACGGCCGCCGCCACCGCTCCGGACGCGTCGGGCTCGGCGAGGTCGGCCTGGATCGCGACGGCCCGGCGGCCCTCGGCCTCGATCTCCCGCACCGTCGCCCGGGCCGCGTCCGAAGAGGACCGGTACACGACGGCGACATCGTGTCCGTCCTCGGCGAGAGCGATCGCGATCGCCCGACCGACCCGGATGGCTCCCCCGGTGACCAGCGCTGTCCGTTGCCATTCCCCCGGGCCCATCGCCAGACTCCCGTGTCCGCGGGCCGTCCTCGTCGCCCGCTTCGTCCTGGAACTATGGAATCGAATGTCGAATCTCACCGAGAAGGTCGCGCTCGTCACCGGTGCCACGAAGGGCATCGGACTCGCGATCGCCGAACGCATGCTCAACGAGGGGATGCGCGTGGCCGTCACGGCGCGGACGGAGGCCGACGTCCGCTCGGTCGCCGAGCGCCTGGGGGAGCACGCGCTCGGGATCCCCGGCGACGTGTCCGACCCGTCGGCGTGCGCGACACTCGTGGAGCGCACGGTCGAGCAGTTCGGGCGACTCGACGTGCTGGTGAACAACGCCGGGCTCGGGATCTTCAAGTCGATCGGCGAGATGACGGTCGAGGAGTGGCAGCTCCAGGTGGACGTGAACCTGGGCGGCGTCTTCTACCTGTCCAAGGCCGCGCTGCCGCACCTGAGCGCATCGGGCGACGGCTACATCGTGAACATCGGCTCGCTGGCGAGCCGCAACACCTTCGCCGGCGGCACCGGGTACAACGCCAGCAAGTTCGGGCTGCTGGGGATGACCGAGGCCATGATGCTCGACGTTCGCTATGACGACGTGCGCGTCTCGATCGTGATGCCGGGAAGCGTCAACACCCCGTTCAACGACCACGAGCAGGTGCCGGAGCGTGGCTGGAAGCTCGAGGCGGACGACTGCGCCCTCGCCGTGATGCAGCTCCTCGAGTACCCGAAGGAGGCCCACGTCAGCCGCATCGAGATGCGTCCGGCGCAGCCGAAGCGGCGCTAACGATGGCCGATGACTACCGGATCGAGAAAGACTCCCTGGGTGAGATGAAGGTCCCCGCCGACGCGCTGTACGGGCCCCAGACCCAGCGGGCGGTGGAGAACTTCCCCATCAGCGGACAGCGCTTCGGCCGGCGCTTCATCCAGGCGCTCGGGATCGTCAAGCGTTCAGCCGCCGAGACGAACGCGGAGCTCGGCACGCTCGACGCCGGGGTGGCCGCGGCGATCGTCGAAGCAGCGGGCGAGGTTGCCGAGGGCCGCTGGGACGACGAGTTCGTGCTCGACGTCTACCAGACGGGCTCGGGCACATCGACGAACATGAACACGAACGAGGTCGTGGCGAACCGGGCGACGCAACTCCTGAAGGGCGACGGATCCGTACACCCGAACGACCACGTCAACTTCGGCCAGTCGTCCAACGACGTGATTCCCACGGCGATTCACGTCTCGGCCCGCGTGGCGGTCGAAGAGGAGCTGATCCCCGCCCTGGAGCACATGCGAGAGGCGCTGGCCGCCAAGGCGGCGGCGTTCGACGGGATCGTGAAGTCCGGCCGCACGCACCTCATGGACGCGACGCCGGTGCGCCTCGGGCAGGAGTTCGCGGGGTACGCCAGCCAGGTCGGGAAGGGGATCGAGCGGGCACGTGCCGCCGCGGCCGAGCTCGAAGAGCTCGCCCTGGGGGGTACGGCGACGGGGACGGGGATCAACACCCACCCCGACTTCGCGCGCCGCACGATCGCGAAGATCTCCGAGGCCACCGGGATCTCGTTCGTCGAAGCCGCCGATCACTTCGAGGCTCAGGGCGCGAAGGACGCCGCCGTGAGCCTGGCGGGGGCGCTCAATACGGTCGCGACCAGCTTCATGAAGATTGCCGACGACATCCGCTGGCTCGGATCGGGTCCGACGTCCGGGCTGCACGAGATCAGCCTGCCTGCGGTCCAGCCCGGATCGTCGATCATGCCCGGCAAGGTGAACCCCGTTCTCGCCGAGGCGATGATGATGGTCTGCGCGCGGGTGATGGGAAATCACACGACCGTCACCGTCGCCGGGAGCCGGGGAAACTTCGAGCTCAACGTGATGATGCCGGTCATCGCGCACGCGCTGCTCGATTCGATCACGCTGCTCGCTCACGTCGCCCGCGCCTTCACCGACCGCTGCATCGCCGGGATCGAAGCGAATGAGGAGCGAGCCCGTGAGCTGTTGGAGAAGAACCCGTCGATCGCGACCGCGCTCAACCCGTACATCGGCTACGACCAGGCCGCCGTGGTGGCGAAGGAGTCGGCGAAGCGTGGGGTCAGCGTCCGCGAGATCGTCCGCGAAAAAGGGCTCCTGCCCGAGGATCGGATCGACGAGGCGCTCGACGTCCGGTCGATGACGGAACCGGGACTGCCGGACACGTAGGGAAGCTCCGCACAGGGATCGCTCGAAAGACGAGTGACGCCAGCGGCCGAGGCCACTGACGCCACTCTAGGCACGCCCCCCCAGGGCGTGTTGCCCACCCGAAGGTGGGACTTTGTGCCGGCTGGACGACCGAAGTCGAACCGAACCGGCACAATGCTCAGGCTGTCTTTCGTTCCTGATCGAGCTCGAAGACGAGTTCGGGGTCCACTTCTGCAAGCGGCATGCCGCCGTTGGGGATGACGCGTGTTGCGTCGCCGTCCAGGTAGATCGGGTAGGCCCACGAGCCGTATCGGACCACCTGGACGAGCTGCGGTTCGTTCGAAGCGACCGTGAAGTCGATCCGCTCCGTCACGGCCCGCCACACGCGGTCGACCAGCGACATGCGCTCCTGAACCGAGTCGGCCCAGAGCGCCAATCGGATCCGCTTGCGCTCCTGGAGCGAAAGCGGACGAGCCAGGCGCCGGTGACCTCGGAAGGAGTGCGAGAGCAGAAACGCGATCGCTTCTCCCTCCGGCACCGGGTCGACACGGTGGTCGTGGAAACCGGGCGTACGGACCCTCCGTCCGTCGCTGATGTCGATGTAACCGTCGGCCGCAACGCGCATGGTCTTCATTTCCTTTTCCGTCGTCGTGGCCACCTGGGGGGTGGCGCCGTGAAGACGGGGAAATCTCAAGTCGCGTGCCGCTGCTCCGGCGGTGTGGGCCAAGCCGCTCGATGTTGCTTTAAATAATTGCTGTACAACGACTTGTGGCATGAAGCCCCGTCGGTCGGCTCGTCGATCGTGCCTGCACCGACGCGCACTCGGTTCCGTGCGGGGCAATCTTTGCCGACCTTGCTCGATGCCGGAGCGCCCCGATCCGACCTCGCCTCTCTCCTCCTCGGCCGAGCGCCGGACCGATCGGCCGGAGCCCGACGAACTCGGAGCCCACGTGTCGGCCGCCGGAGGTGTGCACCTCGCACCGGCCCGGGCTCGAGCCATCGGCGCCGGAGTCCTCCAGCTCTTCACCAAGCAGCCCAGCCGCTGGGCGGAATCGAAGCTCGAGCCCTCCGTGGTGGCCGACTTCCGTGCGGCGCGCGAGGCGCAACGGATCGGCGTTGCCGGTGCGCACGACTCGTACCTCATCAATCTCTCGAGTCCGGACCGGCATCTGTGGCGGATGTCGCAGCGCTCGTTCCAGGCGGAGCTCGGCCGGTGCGCCCTCCTGGGTCTGGACTTCCTCGTCACGCACCCGGGCAACGCGACCGACGGGGACGTGGAAGCCGGTCTGGAGCGAAACGCGCGCGGTGTCGCCGAGTCGCTGGCGGCTGTCGACAGCCCGCCCCGCGTCCTGCTGGAGTTGACGGCCGGCGCGGGTACGACCGTGGGGGCGACTTTCGAGAACCTGCGCGCGATCATCGAAGCGATTCCGGCCGGACAGCGTGGCGCCGTGGGCGTCTGCTTCGATACGTGCCACGCCTTCAGCGCGGGGTACGACCTCGTGAACGCCTACGACGACGTGTGGGAGGACTTCGACCGGGTCCTGGGACTGGACCGCCTGGGGCTCATCCACCTCAACGACTCCCGGCACCCGTTCGATTCCCGGAAGGACCGCCACGAGGAGATCGGCCGCGGTACGCTGGGCGTCGAACCGTTTCGGCGGATCATGCACGATCCGCGGCTCGCCGACGTCCCCAAGGTGCTCGAGACGCCGAAGGGCGACGACGCGGAGGCCGCGGACATCCGCAACCTCACGCTCCTGCGCTCGCTCCGGTTCGAGCGGTAGACCGAGCACCGGCCCATGCCGACACGCTCTCTTCCCGAACCCCCGTTCGCGGATCCGGGGTCGAGCGGCTATATTTTTCGTCCGCGCATCGAAGGGCTCGTTTATTGAGCCAACACATGGAAGCCGGGACTGACTCTCGGGAACGACGCTAGGCCCCCGCGAGGGGAAAGCGGCACCTCTCGGGGAGGTCACCAGATGTTCTATCCCGGGCTTCAATAATTCCCCTTCGGTGTGCGTCGGGCCGGTCCTGTCCACCTCGCGGTGGAGCGGGGCCGGCCTTTTTTTGGATCGACCCCGCCCAATTCGGGTAGCGTGCGTCCGATTCGCTTCCAACCGTCAGCCCCGCTACACCATGCCGCACGTGCGCGTCACGCGGCGGGCCCACTTCTGTTCGGCCCACCGCCTGTTTCACGACGACTGGTCCGACGAGAAGAACCGAGAGGTCTTCGGTGATTGCTCGAACCCCAACTGGCACGGCCACAACTACGTCCTCGACGTGACCGTCGAGGGCTCGGTCGATCCGGTCACCGGCTTCGTCATGGATCTGAAGGCGCTCAAGGAGGTCATGAACGCGCGTGTGGTGGACGACGTGGACCACCGGAACCTGAACCTCGAGGTTCCGTGGCTCGAGGGGATCGTGCCGTCGACGGAGAACGTCGCGGTCGCGATCTGGGAGCGTCTGGCGGAGGGGCTGCCGGACGGCATACGCCTCCAGTCCGTCCGGCTTCAGGAGACACCGAACAACTCGGTCGAGTACACCGGCCCCGGGGAGGGGTGATTCATGAGCACGACCACGAGCGCCGTCGACCTCTCGACGGTCCGGTTCGAAGACCTCGTCGAGGAGATGATCCGTCGGCTCGGGGACGATCCGGAGCGCGAAGGCATGGCACGGACGCCCGAGCGGGTCGCGAAGGCGATGGCCTTCCTGACCAAGGGGTACGGCGAGACGCCCGAAGCGGTGCTCGGCGAGGCGATGTTCGAAGAGAGCCACCAGAGCATGGTGCTCGTGAAGGACGTGGAGCTCTACTCGCTGTGCGAGCATCACATGCTCCCCTTCTTCGGAAAGGCGCACGTGGCCTACATCCCCAACGGCAGGATCATGGGGCTGTCGAAAGTCGCGCGCCTCGTCGAGGTCTATGCCCGGCGCTTCCAGGTGCAGGAGCGGCTCACCGAGCAGGTTGCGCAGGCCATCTGGGACACCGTGCAGCCCCAGGGCGTGGCGGTGGTCGTCGAGGCGTACCACCTCTGCATGATGATGCGCGGCGTCGAGAAGCAGAACTCGAAGACGCTCACGTCTGCCATGCGGGGCATCTTCCTGGAAGACCATCGGACCCGCGACGAGTTCATGCGCTTCGTGACCAGCGTCCACCCGCCGCTGTGACGGCGAACGCGGCCACGAGCCTGGTCGGCCGGCGGGCGCTCGTCACGGGAGCCAGTCGCGGCATCGGGCGGGCCGTGGCAGTCGCCCTGGCGTCCGAGGGCGCCTCGGTCGTGGGGCTGGCTCGGAGCGCCGACGCGCTCGCCGAGCTCTCCGAGGAGCACGGTGTGACGGCCGCCGTCGCCGACCTGAACGACGACGTGGATACCTGGGCGGTGCTCGATCGGGCCGTCGAGGCGGGTGGCGTACCCGATATCGTGGTGAACGCCGCGGGCGTCTTCGGCGTCCGGCCCTGCGCGACCGAGACCGTGCGCTCCTTCGACGAGCATCTGCGGATCAACGTGCGCGGGCCCTTTCTGGTCGTGCGCTCCCTGCTCCCCGCCATGCTCGAGCGCGGCTCGGGGGTCGTCGTGAACGTCGGCTCGGTGGCCGGGCGGCGCGCGTTTGCGGGAAACGGGTCGTACTCGGCGTCGAAGTTCGCCCTGCGGGGACTGCACGAGGTTCTGCTCGAGGAGATCCGCGGCAGCGGCGTGCGCGCCTCGCTGGTCGAGCCGGCGGCCACGGACACGGGGCTGTGGGATCCGCTGAACCCCGACGCCGACCCGAATCTCCCCGACCGTGCCGACATGCTCGACCCGCAAGACGTTGCGGACGCGGTGCTCTTCGTCGTGACGCGTCCTCCGGGCGTCGCGATCCCCCTGCTCCAGGTGGAGCGGGGCTGACGCACGCGTCGGCGCGCGATGCACCTCCTCCTCACCGACCGGCTCTCCTGCCCGCGCTGCGGGCCGGAGTTCGGGCTCATCCTCCTGGCCGATCGCCTCGTAGAGCGTCGGGTCCACGAAGGGTCGCTCGGGTGCCCGAACTGTCGTGACGCCTTCCCCGTTCGGGACGGCTTCGCCGACCTCCGTGCGCCCCCACGCGGTGCGCTCGGGGCCGGGCTGGCTGGCGACGACCCGGCCGACACCGTCGGCGAGGGAGAGCACCCTGAGGATGCGGAGCGCGCGATCGCGCTGCTCGGTATCCCGCGCGGTCCCGGTACGGTCGCCCTCGTCGGTCGCCCGGCACGCTGGGGCCGCGCACTGCTCGACACCGTGCCCGCGCTGGACGCGGTGCTGGTCGATCCGGATGTCGCGGCCTGGTGTGAGGCGTCCGGGCTCAGTCGCATCGTCTCGGCACCCGGGCTTCCCTTCTTCACGGGGATGTCGAGGGGGGTGGTGGTGGACGGCAGAGTCGGAAGCGCGCTTCTCTGGGAAGCCGCGCGCG
>JANQME010000280.1 GCA_028280205.1 Longimicrobiales bacterium | reverse complement strand
GGCGCGCGTCACCCCCGCGAGCTCGAACTCGTCGACGTCGGGGGCGACCTCCGCCGAGCTGGCGTTCATGGCCGTGAGGAGCTCCTCGGTGACGACGTTCACGCAGAAGGCACCGCGCGCCCGAATGTTCACGATCGAGTCCTTCGGCCCATCCCTGCGCATCCCGATGGACACACCGACGAGCATCGGCGCCACGGAGAGCGCCGCGAAGTAGGAGAAGGGCGCGAGGTTGGCCCCGTTCCCGGGTCCCCAGGTGGAAAGCCATCCGATGGGTCTCGGGCCCACCAGGGACGTCATGAGGTGGTACCGCTCGCGCCCGCGGAGGGTGGCCGGATCCAGACGGATCTCCGCCCGCACCGGATCGGCCTCCGGCCGTCCGTCCGAGCCCGACGCCGCCGCTGCGGCTTCGTTCACGCCGACGGCGTCAGCCTCCCAGGGGTACGTCGATGACCTGGCCCGCGTAGATCTGGTTCCCCTGGAGCCCGTTCACCTCGCGGATCTCGTCCACCGTCGTGCCGTGCGAGCGTGCGATGCGCCAGAGCGAGTCCCCCCGTCGCACACGGTACTCCTGAAGCTGAGGCCCGCCGATGCCGCGCTCCGTCAGGCGCTCCACGTATCGCGCGTACGGCTGCGGAAAGATCGCGACGTGGTAGTGGCGGGGTCTGCGCTCGAGGGTGGCTTCCAGCACACCCTGGCGCTCGAGGCTCATGAGGACGTCCTCGAGCCAGGCGCGGCACTGTCGATTCCAACTGTAGCGGATGTCGAGTGCCATCCCCGTGGGGTGGACGCTCCGGTCCGACGCGTTCCGTGGCTGCCGAGTGGCGGGGCGTGTCAGGCTCGTCACGACGAGCTGCTCCCCGCACGCACGCCGGTACTGGCTCCCTAGCCTGCGGGCGAAGAGCTCCACCTCGGGCCGCGCATACGGGAACGAGACGTCCCGTTTGACCACGACGTCACGGTTGGATACGACCTCCACGAGCCAACCCTGTTCGGCGAAGTACCGCACGCGGGCCGGGGTGTCGATGAAGGTGAAGTCGTGCGCCTGCGCCACGCGGTTCTGCCGGTCCATCGAGGAGCGCGACCCGCGCAGCGACTGGCCCTCCGCAACCGCGGCGCCACCCGAGGCTGCGACGAAGCACCCGGCCGCGAACGCGGTAAAGAGGCGGGTCGAGTGAAGGTGCTTCGGGAGCATGAATCCGACAGGGGGAAGACGGTTTCAGAGGCCGGCGGCGAGGGGTTCCCCATTATGTAAACACATGTTTGCACCGACACAAGCGTCGGCGTCGGATGGTGCCACCGCCCCGTTGACCGTCCTAACCCGTTCGGGCCGTGCGAGATCCGCTGCGCAGAGCTTCGCGGCGGAGCTCAGCCGTTCACCGCGGCATAGCGCTCGGCGACCTTGTCCCAGTTCACCACGTTCCAGAAGGCCGCGAGGTAGTCGGGGCGACGATTCTGGTAGTGGAGGTAGTAGGCGTGCTCCCACACGTCGACGCCGAGGATCGGCGTCAGCCCCCGGCTGTGCGGGCTGTCCTGGTTCGGCGTCGAGGTCACGGAGAGCGTCCCCGAGCCGTCGGAGCAGAGCCAGCCCCAGCCGGAGCCGAACTGTCCCGCGGCTGCGGACTGGAAGATCTCCTTGAACGCGTCGAAGGACCCGAAGGCCGCGTCGATGGCCGACGCGAGCTCGCTCCCCGGAGCCGACGCCCCGCCCGGCGTCATGACGTCCCAGAAGAGGGTGTGGTTCACGTAGCCGCCCCCGTTGTTGCGAACCGCGCCACGGATCTCCCCCGGGAGGGAGTCGAGGTCGGCGAGGAGCTCGATCGCGGACTTCCCGTGCAGCTCCGCGTGCCCTTCGAGGGCCGCGTTGAGCTTCTTCGTGTAGCCTGCGTGGTGCTTGCCGTGGTGGATCTCCATGGTCCGCGCGTCGATGTGCGGTTCGAGCGCATCGTGCGCGTACCCGAGGTCGGGAAGCTGGAAGGGATAACCCATGTCGGGTGGCTCCTTGAACGTTCGTGTGATCGCGTCGGGACGACCGGGACCGCCCCCTGGGGCCGGCGAAGACGCTACCTTGGGGCCGGAAGCCCGGGAGGAGAATGGTAGGGAGTCCCTCCTGAGCCGCAAACCCCCGACGGACGTGCCTCCGGTGCCCGAACCGCCCCGCGAGCGGAGGATTCTCCTCGTCGACTGCGACGCCTTCTTCGTGCAGGTGGCGCGGCTGGAGGATCCGGAGGGGGCGGGACGAGCCCGACTCCTCGTCGTGGGGGGCTCACCGAGTGGCCGCGGCGTCGTCACCTCCGCCTCCTACGAGGCGCGTGCGTTCGGCGTGCGCTCCGCGATGCCCACCGCCCAGGCGCTTCGACTCTGCCCCGAGGCGACGGTCGTGGGGGTGCCCCGCGGCGCAATCACCCGTCGGAGTCGCGAGGTGCGAGCCGTCCTCGAGGAGCTCGCACCCGTCGTGCAGGCGGCATCGGTGGACGAGTTCTACCTCGACCTCACGGGGACGGAACGGCTCTTCGCTCCCGAAACGCTCGCCGACACCGCCTGGCGCATCCGGCGCACCATCCTGGAGCGTACACGGATTTCCGTCTCGCTCGGGGGCGGGACACGGCGCGTGATCGCGAAGCTGGCCGCGTCGCGCGCGAAGCCGGCGGGCGTATACGTGGTGCCGACCGGTGACGAGCAGGCCTTTCTCAACACCCTCGACCTCGCCGAGCTCCCCGGAGTGGGACCCTCGCTCGTGAAGGCGCTTCGCGCCCGTGGCCTGGTGCGCGTCGAGGACGCAATCGGCGTGCAGGAGGAGTGGCTGCAGCGCTGGTTCGGCGAGCGTCGTGGCGCCTGGCTCTACCGCCGGATTCGGGGCGCCGACCGAAGCCGCGTGGATCCGGCCGAGCGCCGAAAGTCGATCTCGTCGGAGCGGACCTTCTTCCGCGACCTCGAGACCGACGAGGAGCTCGAGCAGCGGCTCGTTGAGCTGGCGACCTCGGTGGGCGCCACCCTGCGCGGGAAGGGGCTCCGCGCCCGCACGGTCACCGTTAAGCTGCGCGACCACGACTTCCGCACCCGTCAGCACGCACGCACGGTGCCCGAGCCGATCGAGTCCGACACAACGATCGCCGAGATCGCCCGCACACTCCTCACCGAGCTGCGAGCCGAGCGCCGCGTGCCCGCACGGCTTCTCGGGGTCGGGCTCTCGGGGCTCGGGGACGAAGCCGCGGAGCGGCAGATGACGCTCTTCGAGGAGGGTGGCGTCGAGTCGGAGCGGGACCGCGAGCTCTCGCGAGCGGTGGACGCCATCGCCGAGCGCTTCGGGCACGGGACCGTCGTCCCGGGCCGGATCGTGGGTCCGTCGCCCGGCCGGCGTCCCGCCCCGGAGGTGCCGCGCGACAGGAAGCCGGGCCGGAGTGGAGAACCCGGCCCGGACTGAGCCCGTCGAGCGTCGACGCCGGCGTCAGTCGCCCGACATCGCCGCCCGCTTCGCCGCGATCGCCTCGTACGGCTTGCGCTCGAAGTACGAGCGGGTCTCCTCGGCCACCACGGGTGCCAGGAAGAGGAGCGCGATGAGGTTGGGCCAGATCACGATCGCGAGCGCGACGTCGCCGAGCGCCCACACGACCGCCAACGGAACGGCGGCGCCCATGAAGTGGGCCGCCACGAACAGCGCCTTGTACGGGAGCACCGCGCTCTGCCCGAACAGGTAGTGCGCGCAGCGGTCGCCGTAGTAGCTCCAGGAGATCGCCGTGGAGATGCCGAAGAGCAGCACGCCGAACACGACGATCATGTGGCCCCAGTCCCCCAGGGGAGCCAGACCCTGCCGGAACGCCTCCGCGGTCACGGGCGCGCCGTTCTCCACGGCGTCGCCGAAGAGCGAGGTGTACCGGGTGCCGTCCGCGCCCGCCGCTTCGCCCGCCTGCGCATAGACGATGCCGGTGAAGGGACGGGTCTGTCCCTGATCGACGTAGAGCACCTCGACCGGAGCCTCGTGCCACGAGACAACCGGCTCACCCGCCTCCGTCGTGACGTGGCGCCCCTCGACGATGCGGATCTCCGTCGGCGCGTCGACGCCTTCGAAGCGCCCGTCATCGCCGCGGGCGGTCCACGTGATGTCGCCGCCGCCGAGGGTGATCTCGGTGGGGAAGCGTTGCGTGTGGGTCCCGGTCATGATGATGACGAGGCCGGTGAGCGAGCAGATCAGGATCGTGTCGATGAACGGTTCGAGGAGCGCGACCACGCCCTCCGAGACCGGCTCGTCCGTCTTCGCCGCCGCGTGCGCGATCGGAGCCGAGCCCTGGCCCGCTTCGTTGGAGAAGAGCCCGCGTCGGACGCCCCACATGAGCGTAACGACGAAGACGCCCATGCCGATGCCCGCGACCCCGGCCTGCGGGTTGAACGCCTCGGTCACGATCCGGGAGAAGGCGCCCGGGACCGACCCGAGGTTCAACGCGATGATGACGAGCGCGCCGCTGACGTAGATCGCGGCCATGAAGGGCGCGAGGAAGGCGGTGACCTTCCCGATGCGACCGATGCCGCCGAGGATCACCGCCGCGACGATGATGGAGGTGATGGCGCCCATGACGACCATCGGCACGCCGAACGTCGAGTTCATCTGATCGGCCACGGTGTTCGCCTGCACCGCGTTTCCGGTGAAGAAGGCCGTGAACGCGAGCATCACCGCGAAGAAGATCGCCATCGGCTTCCACTTCTCGCCGAGGCCGCGCTCGATGTAGTACATCGGTCCGCCCGCGACCGTCCCGACCTCATCCGTGATCCGGTACTTCTGGGCCAGCGTGACCTCGGAGAACTTCGTGGCCATCCCGAGCAGAGCCGTCACCCACATCCAGAAGAGGGCTCCGGGCCCACCCCAGTGAATCGCCATCGCCACGCCGGCGATGTTGCCGATCCCGACGGTCGCGGAGAGCGCCGTCGTGAGCGCCTGGAAGTGGGAGACGTCCCCCGGATCGTCCGGGTCGTCGTACTTCCCCGTCGTCACGCCGAAGCCGTGGCCAAGTCGGGTGAACTGGACGAACCCGGTCCGCACGGTCAGGTAGAGCCCCGTCCCGAGCAGCAGGATGACCATCACGGCGATGCGTTCGCCGCCCACGCTCGGGCCGATCTCGATGATGTACGTATTGGCGAAGTCGACGATCGGCTGGAGGAAGCTGTTGAGGAAGGACTCCATGCGCCTGCCCGTGGCTGTGGGAGGGGTGTCGACCGCCGAAGCGGACCGCTGACCAAAACGTGCAACAATGTCCAGGCCGCGAATCGGGGGCAAGCCGAACACCCTTGCGTCGCCGGCCAGCTATCATATCTTTCTATTCGGATTTATGAATATTTCTCTCGACGCCCCAATCCTCGATCGGCTGAGCGCGCTCGGCGACGAGACGCGCGTGCGCCTGCTCGCTCTGCTGGAACGGAGCGAGTTCACCGTGGGGGAGCTGTGCAGCGTGCTGCAGGCCCCGCAGCCCACCGTGAGTCGGCACCTGAAGGTGCTGTCTTCGGAGGACTGGGTTCAGGCCCGCACCGAGGGCCGGAATCGCCACTACCGGCTACGCCCCGACCTCGACGAGCGGGCTCGGGCCGTGTGGCGGATCGTCCGGGACGACCTCGAGGCTCGACCGGTCTTCCTCGCCGACGCGGAGCGTGCTCAAGTGGTGCTCGAAGAGCGTCGCGTTCGCGCCTCGACCTTCTTCGCCGAGTCGGCGGAGCGCTGGGATTCGGTGCGCGCCGACCTCTTCGGATCCGCGACGGGCCTCGCGCCGCTTCTCGGTCTGGTCGATCCGTCGTGGGTCGTCGCCGACCTGGGCACCGGAACGGGTGCGCTCGCGTCCCGCCTGACACCCTTCGCGCGACGGGTCGTCGGCGTCGACCGCTCGAGCGAGATGCTGGCGGCCGCCCGGGCACGACTCGAGGGCGTGGACAATGTCGAGCTGCGACGTGGCGAGCTCGAGGCGCTCCCGATCGACGACGGCGCGATCGATCTCGCCTTCATGGCGCTCGTCCTCCACTACGTCGTGGATCCGCCTGCCGTGCTCGCCGAGGCGAGGCGCGCCCTCGTGGACGGCGGCAGCCTCGTGCTCCTCGACATGCGCGCGCACGAACGCGGGCTCGCGTGGGCCGAGGAGATGGGTCACGTCTGGCCGGGCTTCGAGCTGGAGCGCGTCGGAGCCTGGCTCACCGACGCCGGCTTCGCATCCGTCTCGGTCGTCCCGCTCCCCCCGGACCCCGAGGCCTCCGGGCCCCTGCTCTTCCTCGCGTCGGCGCGCGCGTGAGCGGCCGACGCACCTCGCCTTTCCCCGACTCACCCTTCGACAGAACCCGCATGGAGCTCCCGATATGACCGACACCGCCGTACTGACCGAGAAGCCCACCGTCGACTCGACGGAGCGGCCCGCCTGGAAGGTGGCCGACCTGTCGCTCGCCGACTGGGGGCGCAACGAGATCCGACTGGCCGAGCAGGAGATGCCCGGCCTCATGTCCGCCCGCGAGGAGTACGGGCCCGAGCAGCCGCTCGCGGGGCTGAAGGTGGCCGGCTCGTTGCACATGACCGTCCAGACCGCCGTGCTCATCGAGACCCTCGTCGACCTCGGCGCCGACGTCCGCTGGGCGTCGTGCAACATCTTCTCCACGCAGGACCACGCGGCCGCCGCGGTCGTCGTGGGCCGCGAGGGAACGCCGGAGGACCCGAAGGGCTCGGCCGTCTTCGCATGGAAGGGCGAGACCCTCGAGGAGTACTGGTGGTGCACCGACCAGATGCTCACCTGGCCGGACGGCTCCGGCCCCGACCTGCTCGTCGACGACGGCGGCGACGCGACGCTGCTCGTCCACAAGGGCGTCGAGTTCGGCTCGGCCGACCGAGTGCCCGCGTTCGACCCCGAGAGCGAGCCGGAGGAGTGGGGCGTCATCCTCGAGCTCCTGCGCCGCACGCTCTCCGAGGACCCGGGCAAGTGGGAGCGGATCGGCAAGGACATCCGCGGCGTTTCCGAGGAGACAACGACCGGCGTGCACCGCCTCTACGAGATGGAGAAGGCCGGGACCCTGCTCTTCCCCGCGATCAACGTCAACGACTCGGTCACGAAGTCGAAGTTCGACAACCTGTACGGTTGCCGGCACTCCGTCATCGACGGTCTGAACCGCGCGACGGACGTCATGCTCTCCGGCAAGAGCGTCGTCGTGCTCGGCTACGGCGACGTCGGCAAGGGCTGCGCCCAGGCGCTCAAGGGCCAGGGGGCGCGGGTCCACGTCACCGAGATCGATCCGATCTGTGCGCTTCAGGCCACGATGGAAGGCTACTCGGTCGTCCGTCTCGAGGACGTCCTGGAAACGGCGGACGTGTTCATCACGGCCACCGGCAACAAGGACATCATCACGGCCGCCCACATGGAGCAGATGAAGGACAAGGCGATCGTCGCGAACATCGGCCACTTCGACAACGAGATCGACATGGCCGGCCTGGCGAAGACCCCCGGCATCCGGAAGACCGAGATCAAGCCGCAGTACCACGAGTGGACGTTCCCGGACGGGCACTCCGTGCTGATCCTCGCCGAGGGCCGGCTCATGAACCTCGGCTGCGCCACGGGACACCCGTCCTTCGTGATGTCCGCGTCGTTCACCAACCAGGTGATCGCGCAGATCGAGCTCGCCAGGAACACCGACGGATACGAGAAGAAGGTCTACGTCCTGCCCAAGCACCTGGACGAGAAGGTGGCTCGGCTCCACCTCGACAAGCTCGGTGCGCGGCTCACCGAGCTGTCGGACGAGCAGGCGGAGTACATCAACGTCCCGAAGGAGGGGCCGTACAAGCCGGAGCACTACCGGTACTAGGCGAACCTTCTGTGGCGGGTGGGTGAGCGGCGCCTCCTCCGGGGAGCACGCTCGCCCACCCGTGGATTTCTACCTTTCAGCCCCCCACCACCAGGCGGATCGCGAAGATCACGATCGTGACGGTCAGGACGTTGCGGACCCAGGCCTGCCCTTTGAGCACTTGCAGGTGCACGCCGAAGCGGGCGCCGAAGAACTGACCTGCTGCCAACGAGAGCCCCGCCGGCCAGTCGAGGAGCCCGTTCAGCGCGAAGAGGACCATGGCGAGCCCGGTGAAGGCGAGGATGAGCGGGATCTTCACCGCGTTGCTCCGTACCAGATCGAGCCCCTGGGCGGAGAGGAGCGCGAGGAAGAGGAAGCCGACCCCGGCCTGAATGAAGCCGCTGTATGCGCCGAGGCCGAAGAAGGCCAGCCTGATCGGCCACCGCTTCGACCCCTCGGGCAGCGGTGCCTCCTTGCCCGTCGGCGGCTCCACCGGGTGCCAGATCATCCACCCGGCCGCCAGCACGAGTACGAAGGCGAGCACCCGCTCGAAGGCTACGTCTCCGATCTCCGTGGCGGCCCACGTGCCGAGCACGACACCGACGAGGGCGGGAGGAAGCCCGAAGCGCACCCACGACCACGGGATGAGCCCGCGCTTCTGGAAGCTCAGCGTCGCGCCGGCCCCGCCGACGAAGATCGCGATCCGATTCGTGCCGTTCGCCACCGTGGGAGGGAGGCCGACGAAGATCAGAAGCGGAAGCGTGAGGAGCGAGCCGCCCCCGGCGATCGCGTTGATGGTGCCCGCGACGAGGCCCGCCCCCGCGAGGAGGAGCGGTGTCAGAAGCTCGTCAGACACGGCGTGGGCTCAGGATCCGGGGAATCCGACCCGCCCATCCTCGCGAGACCGGCCGGGTGCGTCCACCCCTTCGTCACGAGGAGGTCACGGGCTGCAACCTCGCAACCCGTATGCTCGTAAGGGCGTCCAAATAGTCGCATCCGGAATGCCGAAAACACCCCACGTCATCCATGTCTCCGAAGAAGACGATCCTTCGCGAGCTCGCTCGCGTCGATGAGAACCAGTACACCCGTCCCTCGTCCATTCGCGGCTTCAGCGAAGCCCCGGAGAAGTACCAGAAGGCCGTCAACGAGCTGCTCCAGGAGCGCCTGCTCGAGGGCCGAAAGGACGATGAAGGCCACATGGCCATCGCCATCAACCAGCACGGCCGCAAGGAAGTGGACCGGCACATCCGCCCGGTGTGGGCGCACCCGGCCATCTGGGCGGTGCTGGTTGCGATCGTGGCGATCGGCGCGGGGCTCGCAATCGTCTGACCGCCGTACGGGTGCGGCCGCTGCCGCGGGGCGCCCCCTACCGGCAAGCTCGCCGGAGGGAGCGCACCCCGCCT
>JANQME010000268.1 GCA_028280205.1 Longimicrobiales bacterium | reverse complement strand
CGAGGTACTCCTGCCCGAGTTCAACATCGTCGACGAGGTGGATCACCCCGTTTTCGACCTCGATGTCCGTGGCGGTGATGCTCACGCCGTTCACCTTCGGGTCGGAGGCGTCGGACAGGTCGAAGGTGAGCTCACCACCCTCGAGCGTCGGGACCGGTGCGGTCACCGACGGGAGGTCGGCGGCAAAGACCGCCTGGCCCGCGATCACGTGGAGTCCGAGCACGCGCTCCAGGATGGCGACGTTCCCCGCGTCGAGGAGAGCGCCGAGCGTGTAGGCATCGACCGCGTCGAAGGCGCTGTTGACCGGCGCGAAGACCGTGAACGGGCCCGCGGCCATCAGGTCGTCATCGAGACCGGCGGCCTGTACGGCACCGGCGAGCGTCGTGGTCTCGGCCGTGAGCACGGCCGTCTCGTAGATGTCGGTCTCGGGGACGAGAACCCCGTCCACGATGTGGATGATGCCGTTCTCGGCTTCGATGTCGGCCGTGACGACGTTGACGCCGTTGACGGTCACGCCTCCGGTGGTCACGCCGATCGTGAGCTCTCCGCCCTCGAGCGAGGCGGCGGTCTGTCCGTCGTCGAGGTCGGACGACTCCAGACGCGCACCCGAGATCACGTGGAAGGTGAGGACGCGGGCGAGGAGATCCTCGTTGCCATCGGCCAGCAGGCCGGCCACGACGTCCGCACCCAGGGCGTCGAACGCCGCGTTGCGCGGAGCGAAGACGGTGAACGGACCGTCCGCCTGGAGGGCGGAGACGAGGCCCGCCTCCGTGAGCGCCGTAACGAGCGTCGACAGGTCGGCGGTGGCCGCCGCGATCTCCGTGATGTCGTCGACGACCGGATCTACGGGATCGTCGTCGTCACACGCGGTAAGGATGAGCGCGACCATCGGGACGAGCCCGACGCGAAGCGCACGAGAGAGCGGGTGATTCATGTTGATCTCAAGCTGTTTCGAGTCGTGAATGCGTCGAGCCGTCGGGCCCGATTCGCCCGCTGTACACGTGAGCGCGGCACCGTGACTACTTCGGTGCGCGGTCCTACGAGCCGGTGCCCGGGACCGCGCGGCGCCGTCGGGTCAGAGTCCGACGCGGACCGAGACGAAGAGCGCAGGTGGAGGCAGGAAACGGGGCGCGCGCGTCCAGCTCGTCGAGCCTTCGGGCCCCGAGCGGACGAGCGAGTAGTCGAGCACTTGCCGGCCCGCGAGGTTCACGCCCTGGACCCGGACCTCGGTGAGGACGGAGCCGACGCGGCCCAGCCACGAGATCCCGAGGTCGAGCTGATGCAGCGTCGGCAGACGATCGTCACCGGGGGCCCCGACCGGGGGTCCGTCGCTCGCGAAGGGAAGGAAGTCGTAGTAGGCCCGGCGGAGGGCCCAACTGCGGCCCCACACCGTCCGCGACTCCCCCTCGAGTGCCAGCCCGTAGACGATCGGCAGGCGGGCCTCGGCCTCCAGCCGCCGAGGCTCGTTCCACGGCGTCGGCTGCGCAGCGCCGCCGAAGCGGGACGGGAACGCCCGCTCCGAGACGGAGCCGTCGAATCGACCCTCGACGTACATCCGCCCCCGCCGCCAGCGGGCCCGGACGCCGGCCCCGTACGCCACACCGCTCGTGGCCGCCACGAAGTGCGACGGGTCGACGGAGAGGGGCGTCGAGCCGTGGTCCTCCACGAGCGCCCGATAGTCGAGCGCGAGGATCCGGTCGAGCCACTTGTGGTAGGCCTCGACCCGAAGCTCGAGCTCGGGCAGCGGGTGCACGACGACGTCCGCCGCGAGGTGTCGAGCGCGGGGCGGCTCGGTCCATCCGTCGTTGGGGATCCAGAACTGTACCGAGGGGACGAGCGCTGTCGGTCCGGTGCTGGTCAGATCGAACTGGTCGAGGAACTGGCGGTAGACACCTCCCGAAACGCCCGCGGACCACGGGCCGAGCGTGCCGTCGTACCCGTCGAAGCGCAGCGACGCCCTGGGCTCCGCATACGTGCCGGCGCCGGGCAACGAGGTGAGGCGCACGCCCGTTTCCAGGGTAGCCGAGCGCCCGATCTTCCAACGGTCGAGGACGTAGCCGGCGAACCTCCACCCCTCGTTCACGCTCTGCAGCGGGGTGGGAAGTCCGAGCGCGAGCCGGAGCCGGCTGTCGAAGTGCGCGGCCTCGACAGCGGCGCGCAGCGTGTGGCCGTCGCCCAGCACCACGTCTCCACCCACCTCCAGTCCGGTCTCGCCCACGCGGTTTCCGTCCCCCGACTCCGGGAGGTCCGAGACCGCGGAGCGCAGCCGCGCCTCGGCGGACGCCACGTCGATGGAACCGAGCGGCAGCCCGATCTCGCTCGACTCCAGAACCCGGGCGTCGTGGTCGAGCTCGCTGCGGCTCGCCCACCCGCGCACGCGCAGCGACCCGCGCTCGCCCACCAGCATGTCGAACGAGAGCTGCGCGGCGGTGTTCGACCAGTCGTACCGCTCGTCGCCGACCACGAGCCGGTCGATGTCGGATCCCGAAGCCGGGTCGGCACCGGAGGAGAAGAGCTCCGTCCCCACTCGATTCGTGCCTCGGTACACCGACGCCCGCAGCGAGCGGAAGCCGGGAAGGCGGAGGTCGGCAACGGCGTGCAGGTCGGAGAACACGACGTCCGAGCTGTGTCCATGCACGAGGTACGAGCTCGCGTCGGCACCGGGGTACGCGCCGCCGAGGTGGTGGTCGAGAAGCACGGGGTCCACGCGGTTCCAGTCGCGTAGCGCGCGAGCGAGCGACGGCTCCTCGAACACGCCCCACAGGCTGCGGCGGCCGGTGACCATCATCGAGCCTTCGGCAGCGCCGATCCGAAGTGGCGTGGAGAGGTCGGCGCTCACGCTGAACGGATCCATGAACACCGTCGCCCCGGGAGGACCCTCCCGGTCGGTGGTCGCCTGCTCGAGCTCGATCACGCCCCCCGTGAGGCTGCCGGCCGCCACGCCGAACCCCGCCGAGTGCACCCGCACGCTCCGGATCGCGAGGGGGCTGAACGCGCTGCGCGCTCGCCCGAGCGCCACCGGGTCGAAGACGGGGACGCCGTCGAGCCGGATCATGTGCTCGCCCGGCGCGCTCCCCTGCACCGAGAGATCCGCGAAGAGCGGACGGCGGCTCACGCCCATGCCCCGACGCACCTCCGTCGCGACGTCCCCACGCGACACCACCCGTCCGGTCGACGAACCCTCCGCGGCGGAGAACACCGGACCTCCGAGGTGCTCCGTCCGTCGGCCGTCCACGATCATCGGAGCGAGGTGGACGACCTCGGGCTCGAGGCGTACCTCCCTGCGTGCGCTCTCGAAGGAGCCGAGCGAGACCCGAAGGGTGGTCGGCGCATAGCCGGTTCGTGAGACGCGGAGCGTGGTCGGCCCGGGAGCGAGCTTCGGAAGCGAGAAGTGGCCAGCCCGATTGGTCGAAATCCCCGCCCGCCATCCTTCGGCCACGACGACCGCGTCCTCGATCGGCTCGCCGGTGAGGGCGTCGAGGATGCGGCCGGAGAGGCTCGCGAAGGCCGGCAACTGCTCCGGCGCCTCGATGACCACATAGGTGCCCGAGGAGAGGCGGTAGAAGTCGAGTCCGGCCCCCGCCGAGATGCAGCGGAGGAGGTCCTCCGGCTGCGCCGCCTCGGCTCGACACACCGTGTGTCGACCCTCGACCACCTCGGACGAGTAGACCAGGCTGATGCCGGTCAGCTCCACCAGCTTCTCGAGCGCCATCCGGACCGGAGTATCGCGCACGGACATGGAGAAGCCCGGCGTCTGAGCGCCGAGCGGCGCGGCACCCCCCGCGAGCAACGCCGCGAACAGGGCCATCGACGGTCGCCCGGTCAGAAGACCTCCCAACCCGACGCGGTCCTGCGAATAGAGAGACCCTGCTGGGTCGCGAGATCGGAGAGGATGGTCTCGAGCGACGGGAGGGCCGGGTAGTAGAGGCTGACCCGACGCTCGCCCGCCGCCTCCCGCGACAGCTCGACCGACTGCCCGCTGATCAGCGCGAGCTCGCGCAGCACGGTTCCGAGCGGCGTGTCCACGAGCGCCATCCCGCCGGCGCGCCAGACGCCGACCCGCTCCGGCGAGACCGAACGGCGCTCGAACTCGGCCGAGCTCCCGAGCACACGCACCCCCTCGCCCGCAGAGAGGACGACCGCGTCGCC
>JANQME010000259.1 GCA_028280205.1 Longimicrobiales bacterium | reverse complement strand
ACCGAGAGCTCCGCCGCATCCGGTGAGAGCGCCGGGGCGGGTGGGGGAGCCCCGGGTACGGGCGGCGCGCCGGAGACCGGGCACTCGCCCGCGCAGTCGCACGGCGGGGGTGGCGGCGCGTGCGGCTCCGAGACCTCCGCGGCGTCGGCGAGCTCCGGGCCGGCTCCGTGACCGTGTGGCCGATCAGAATGGTGGCCGTGGGACGTGCCGGCCGTTCGGTCGCCGGATGATTCGGTCCGGAAGTGCCCGAGGCGGTGGCCGGCGCCGTGGTCCGCATGGTGCGGGCAGGGGAGCGCGAAGGCGTCCGGCGCGAGGGTCGGGAAGACGGTCAACGCCAGTAGGGCGCTGAACCGCCTCGCGTCCCGTCGTATGCTTCGAAGCATTCGTCTACCCAAGGAGCCCACATCCGCACCGCGAGGAAAGATACACACTCCGTCCCGTGGGTTGGACGGGGATCACGCAATCCGGTGCGGCCTGAAGACCGCGCCCGTACTCTTTCCGCCGCCTCGATTCCAGCCGACCGTGATGTGGGATCCAATGAGCGCGAACGTCCTCCTCGTCCACGGCTTCACCGGTTCCACCGCCGGCTGGAGTCGGGCTCGTGCGGCGCTCGCGGAGCGGGGTGTGTCGACTGGGACGCTCGACCTGGCGGGGCACGGCGATCGGGCCGGAGAACGGGATCCCCGGCTGTTCACGCTGGACGCGGCTTTGGACGACATTGGGGCCGCGGTGAGAGAGGCCGGCTCCGATCCGGTCCTGCTCGGCTACTCGATGGGGGGGCGCCTGGCCCTGCACTTTGCCGAGCGCCACCCGGAGCGCATCCGTGCGATGGTGCTCGAGTCGGCCTCGCCCGGTCTGGCCTCCGAGGAGGAGCGCTCCGCACGCCGGGCCTCGGACGAGGCGCTGGCCCGGTCTCTCGAGCGCGAGGGGATCGAGTCGTTCGTCGCCCGCTGGGAGGCCCTCCCGCTCTTCGCCTCGCAGGCGCGGCTTCCGGCTGCCGTCCGCGACGAGGTCCGGGCTCGCCGCCTGTGCAACGATGCGGCCTCACTCGCGGCCGCGCTGCGCGGTCTCGGAACGGGTGCGCTCCCTTCGCTCTGGGCGCGTCTGCGCCACATCGGTGTCCCCACTCTCCTGCTGGCCGGCGAGGAGGACGTGAAGTTCGTAGGCGTGGCCCGACGGATGGCGGAACGTCTCCGGGACGTGCGGGTCGAAGTCGTCGCCCGTGCCGGACACCGGACTCACCTCGAGCGACCGGAGCGCTGGGCCGACCTCGTTGCGTCCTTCGCGGAGTCCCCTCGTCCTGCAGGCTGAGGCGGTCTTCGCTGCCCCTCGCCGCAGCCCCGCCATGAGCCGAATTCCGCCAGCTTCTCACCACGCTCCGGTCACGGAACGCGACCGGATGGTGATCTATCTGGCCATCCTCATGGCGCTCTTCCTGGCCGCGTTGGACCAGACGATCGTCTCGACGGCGCTGCCCCGGATGGTCGAGGACCTCCAGGGCGTGGATCGCTACGCCTGGGTGGCGACCGCCTACCTGCTGGCGTCCACGGCCCTCGCCCTCCTCTACGGCAAGCTCGCGGATACCTACTCGCGCAAGCGTGTCACGATCGGGGCCATCCTCCTCTTCCTCACCGGCTCGACGCTGTGCGGCCTCAGCGGAGAGCTCGGGACGCTGCCCCTGCTGGGTGACGGAATGACGCAGCTCGTCCTCTTCCGCGGGCTCCAGGGCGCGGGCGGGGGTGGGATCTTCGCGATGACCTTCATCGTGATCGCGGATCTCTTCACGCCCGCCGAGCGCGGTCGCTACCAGGGGCTGGTGGGGGCGGTCTTCGGGATCGCCTCCGTTCTCGGGCCGCTCATCGGAGGGCTTCTGACGGACCACGCCGGCGGTCTGATCCCCGGCGTCGAGGGTTGGCGCTGGGTCTTCTACGTGAATCTTCCCGTGGGCGCCGTGGCGCTCCTCTACGTAGTGCGACGGATGCCGCTGCTGGAGCCGCTCGGCGAACGGCGCACGCCCGACTTCCTGTCCAGCGCGCTCCTTCTCGGAGGCCTCGTGCCTCTGATCCTCTCCCTGCAGTTGGACAAGCGACGGTATCCGTGGCTTCCCGGCTTCGGGGGCGACCCGGCCGAGGGGCTCGACGCCTGGCTGACGCCGGCCTCGTTCGTGGTCGGGTGCGTCGTGATGGCCGCTTTCGTAAGGCGCAACCGCGCCTCCGAGAGTCCGATCCTCGACTTCGATCTCTTCCGCAACGACGTATTCCGTACTGGCAATGTGGCGACCTTCTTCTTCGGCGCCTCCTTCATGTCGGTCTCGATCTTCCTGCCTCTCTTCCTGGTGGCCGTCCTCGGCGTCTCGGCCACGCGGGCCGGCGCGGCGCTCATCCCCTTCTCGCTGGGTCTCGTGGTCAGCGCCACCCTCTCCGGTCAGCTCGTGGCCCGGATCGGGTACCGGAGGCAGATCGTGGCCGGTGGGCTCGTCTTCCTGGGTGCGGTTCTCCTGCTCGCACGTATGGACGCGACGGTCGAATACGTGCACGTGACCACGTACATGGTGCTCGCCGGACTGGGGATCGGCCCGTCGATGCCGCTCTTCACGCTCGCGATCCAGAACGCGGTGGAGGTGCGCTTCATCGGTCAGGCCACGAGCGCGGCGCAGTTCTTCCGGCAGACGGGTGCGACGGTGGGGGCCGCCCTCATGGGTACCGTTCTGGGTACGACGCTGGGCGTGGCGTTCGCCTCGATCGAGCTGCCCCCGGAGGTCCTGGCGGCGCCCGACGCCTCGGTCGAGGAGCTGGTCGCGTCCGGCGGAAGCGACCTGCCCGACCGGATCCGGGACGTATACGCGGAGCGCGCCGCCTCGACCTCCGGATCGGAGGCGGATGCGCTCGTCCGGGAGGGAGAGCGGACCGCGACCCGTGTGACCGGACGGGTGCGGGCGGCCTTCGCCGAGGCGACTCGGCGGATCTATGTGCTCACGACGATCCTCGTCGTGCTCGCGATCGCTTTCTCTTTGCGTATGCCGGAGCTTCCGCTGCGGACGACCCACGACCGCGCCCCCGGGGTCCGCGAAGGAACTTCTGGCTAGAATCCTGCAGCGGTTTCAGCTTGCAGCATGCAGGAACGGTTTCGGGGGGTCGAAGGATGGTGAAGAGGCTCGTTGGGCTGCTGTTGCTGGTGTTCGCGGTCGGGATGGCCGTGCCCAGCACTCGTATGCGGATCGCGGAGTCGGTTACGCCCATCAAGGACTGGGTCGGGTACAAGCTCGTGCCCCGGCGACTCGAGGTCATGGCCGACCAGCTCGATGTGCGCCTTCAGCGCGCCGAGGGGCTGCCGGCCAACTTCGAGGGGTGGCTCCGCCGCGACTACTCCGGCTCCCCGGAGGATCCCTGGGGGCGCCGGTACTACCTCGAGACGGGGCGCCGGGACTACACCGTCGGCACGATGGGTCCGGACGGCATACAGGGCACCGAGGACGACGTGAGGATCACACGCTCCAGCCAGGCAGGCCCGCGCTCCCGCTGAGCCCGGCTCGGGGCCACTCGGCTCACGCTGTCGCAGGACGCGCTACCTGAGCGCCATGGCCTCCAAACGTGAGATGTGCAGCTCGAGACCGTGGTTGACCCGCATGCCCCACGTGCCGTCGACCGCGAAGTCGGAGCGCGGCAGGGTCGCGACCTCCTCGTCGTTGACCACGAAGTGGACGGTGTCGCCGCGGGCCTCGACCACGAGCTCGTTCAGAACGCTCACCTCGTCGCCGCGATCGTCCCACGTCAGGATCGCATCGTGCCGCGTCCACGGGAGCACGGTGGGCGCTTCCGAGCCCTCTCGTCGCTTCACGATGAACTGACCGCCGTTGCGGATCAGGAAGTACCCGTAGCGCTGGGTCGGACCTTCGAGGTCGTGTCCGCCCACGAAGATTCCGAACGCCTCCCGCCGACTGCCCGGATCGAACAGGTAGACCTCCATCTCCACACGGAAGTCGCCGGTCGTCGCTTGATCGGGGTGCCAGTAGATCGCGGCCGGGCCGGAGGTGATGTGCCACCCCGGCGGCATGGCCACGAACGTCTCGAGCTCCTCTTCGGTGGCCCGCGGGTCGTCGAAGCGTGTGAGCCACCCCTCCGGTCGCTCGAACTCCTGGGCGGCCAGGGACGTCGGGAGCGCCGCGAGCAGGAATGTCGCCGCGGCCGTTGCGAGGCCATCGAGCGGGAGGCGTCGGCGCGTATGGCGCCGGGACTGGTACCGCAGACGGGAAGGGCGCATGGTGAGCCGGTTGGAGGGGGTAGTCGAGAGAAGCTCGGCGCCACGGGCGACGCCTGTCAAATATGGTTCACGGAGGCACGAAGGTGACGGATGAGGGCACGAACGAAGCCGTGGAGGAGGCTCCTTGATCCGCCGGCGCGCGTTCGTGCTCGGAGTCGTCGTCGTGACGCTGATCGGGTGCCGGCCGCCCCCGGCGCCGGTCTCCGCGCTCGAGCCGCAGGACACACTGCCGCTGGCGGACTTCGTGGCGGTGGTCGAGCGGGTCTCCGAGTCCGGCGGGTTCTTCGACACGGACAATCTGATCTCGAACGAGACCGGTTATCTGAACGTGATGAACGCTCTGGCCGCACGAGGTCTCCGCGGCGGCGCCTACGTGGGGGTCGGCCCGGATCAGAACTACTCGTACATCGCCGAGCTGCGGCCCGAGGTCGCGTTCATCACCGACGTGCGACGCGACAACCTCCTGCATCACCTCCTTCTCAAGGCCCTGGTCGAGGGTGCGCCCACGCGCATCGAATTCCTGGCGTCGCTGCACGGTATGCGGGCCCCGACGGACGCCGCCGAGTCGCGGGGCTTCGACGTGGAGCGAGTGGTGGCGCGGGTCGACTCCGCTTGGTTCGAGCGACGCGACGGCCCGGCCGGCAGGCTTCGGGCAGACGGGAGCGTGGGGCCGCTCTTCGATTCGCTGCACGCCGTGGTCCGGGCGAGGATCGACGGGTACGGCCTCGACCTCGCCGAAGAGGAGTACGAGACCATCCGACGCTTCCACACCACCTTCGCGCGCGAGGGGCTCGGACTCCGCTTCACCAGCCACGGCCGGCCACCACGTCCGTACTACCCGACGTATCGGCAGCTCACCCTCGAGACCGACGTCGATGGGGATCGGGTCTCGTATCTGGCCAGCGCGGAGCGGTACGACGTGGTACGCTCGCTCCACCTCGCGAACCGGATCATCCCGGTCGTCGGCGACCTGTCGGGACCCGATGCTCTGCGTGAGCTGGGTGCCGTGATGCGGGAGATGGGGGTCGAGCTGTCCGCGTTCTATACCTCGAACGTCGAGTACTACCTTTGGCAGGCACGCTCGTTCGAGGGCTGGATCGACAACGCGCGAGCGCTCCCGGCCGGCGACGGCGCGGTCGTGATCCGCAGCTACTTCGGCAACCGGGGTCGCCACCCGTCCTCGGTCCGCGGATACTATGCGACCCAGATCCTGCAGCCGTGGGCGGTGCTGGCACAGGGTGGCTTCTCCGGGTACTGGGATACGATCACCCGCGACGTCCTCCCCCTCCGCTGAGTCGGCGCTCGCCGTCTCGTCCCGACACCGCCCGTGCCCGAGCTCCCGGAGATCACCGCCTACCTGGAGGGACTCGAGCGCACGATCGTAGGCGAGCCTCTCGAGAAGATCCGAGTCCGCTCGCCTTCGCTGCTCCGTACGTACGACCCTCCGCTGTCTGCGGGCGAGGGGCTCCGCGTGAAGGGGGTGCGCAGCGTGGGGAAGCGGATCGTGTGGGAGCTCGAGGACGACCTCTTCTTCGTCTTCCATCTCATGATCACGGGGCGCTTCCGCTGGACGAAGCCCGGAGCCGCCGTCCCGAAGAAGCGTGCCCACGGCGCCTTCGACTTCCCCCGGGGCACACTCCTGCTGACCGAGCAGTCGACGAAGAAGCGTGCGTCGCTGCACGTGGTGCGCGGGGAGGGGGCGCTCGCCGCGCTGGATCCGGGCGGGATCGACGTTCGCACCGCGAGCCTCACCACCTTCGCCGCGGCACTGCGCTCCGAGAACCGGACGCTCAAGCGGGCGCTGACCGATCCGCGCGTCTTCAGCGGGATCGGCAACGCACACTCCGACGAGATCCTGCTCTTCGCGCGGCTGTCGCCTCTGCAGCGGACCCGGAACCTGACCGAAGAGGAGGTCGAGCGACTCCACGACGTGAGTCGGCGCTCGCTGGAGGAGTGGACCGCGAGGCTGCGTGAGGAGTTCGGAGACCGCTTCCCCGGCAAGATCACCGCCTTCCACCCCGCGATGGCGGCGCACGGCAAGTACGGCGAGCCGTGCCCGGTCTGCGGCTCGCCGATCCAGCGCATCCGCTACGCCGACCGCGAGACCAACTACTGCGTCACCTGTCAGACCGACGGGAAGGTGCTCGCCGATCGCGGGATGTCTCGCCTCCTGGGCGACGACTGGCCGCGCACGCTGGAGGAGCTCGAGGAGCTGAAGGCGAAGTAGGGGAGGCTTGGGCAGCGATTGACACGAGTATGTTGCCGATGTATCGTACGATATACTCTACGATGGAGGTGGGACGATGTGGTGTCATGCGCGACGTGGGAGACACGGTATGGACTTCGACTGGATCTTCGACTGGGACATCGGGATGGGTCCACGGCGACGGGGTCGGCGCGGCAGGGGTCGAGGGCCGCGGCGGCGGTTCTTCCGCCAGGGTGAGGTCCGCCTCGCGTTGCTTTCGCTTCTGGAGGACGAGGCCGCGCACGGCTACGAGCTCATGAAGCGGCTTGAGGAGCGTTCGGGCGGGATGTACCGGGCCTCCGCGGGGACCGTCTATCCGGTCCTGCAGCAGCTCGAGGACGAGGGGCTGGTCGAGATCGTCGAGGCGGACGGCAAGAAGGTGTACCATCTGACGGAAGGCGGTCGAGAGGAGATCCTCGTCCACCGCGAGGAGATCGACGAGATCTGGCGTCGGGCCCACGGCTGGAAGGACTGGGGTGCGAGCATGGGGCCCGAGACGGCGGAGATCTGGGGGAGCTGGGGCCGGCTCTCGAAGGCGGCGTTCCGGGCGGCGGCCCGATCCGACTTCGAGGACACGGAGAAGATCCGCGAGATCCTGGACCGGGCGCGCAAGGAGCTCGAGACGCTCTGAGATCGTTGCTCCGCCCCCGTGCGGAGCACAGCTTGGGATTCCTACGTACCTGGAACCCGAAGCGGGAGCCGCACGTGGCCCGCCAACCCGGAGCATGCCCTGAGCCTCGCCCAAGGTGAGGCTCAGCTCGTCTCGGTCGAGTACCGCGCACCGGATGAGCCGGCGACCTTCCCCTTCTCCGTCCCGTCGATCGCGTCGCTCGAGACCCTCGCCTTCGACTCGGCGGTCACGCTCTTCGTGGGCGAGAACGGTTCGGGCAAGTCGACGCTGCTCGAGGCGCTGGCGATCGCGGCGGAGCTGCCGGCGGTCGGGTCGGGCCGCCTGGCGGCCGACCGCACGCTGGAGGCGCAACGGCGCCTCGCTCTCCGACTGCGCCTCACGTGGCGGTCCCGGACCCGCCGGGGCTTCTTTCTGCGTGCCGAAGACTTCTTCGGCTTCCAGAAGCAGCTCGCCCGCCAGCGCGTCGAGCACGAGCGGGAGCTCGAGCGGATCGGGCGGGACTTCGCCGACGCTTCGGCCCACGCGCGCGCCCTCGCCATGGGGCCGCACCGGGCGTCGATCGGCGCGATGGAGCACCGCTACGGCCGCGACCCCGACGCACGCTCGCACGGCGAGGCGTTCTTGAACCTCTTTCAGCAGCGCCTCTCGCCGGGCGGGCTGTTTCTGCTCGACGAGCCGGAGGCGGCGCTCTCGCCCCAGAGTCAGCTCGGCTTCCTCGCCATGATCCGTGACGCGCTGGACACGGGGTCGCAGTTCGTGATCGCGACCCACTCCCCGATCCTCATGGCGATCCCGGGTGCTCGCATCCTCGGCTTCGACGACCTGCCGCTCCGGTCCGTCCCCTTCGAGGAGCTGGAGGCCGTGGCGCTCATGCGCGACTTCCTCCAGGCGCCCGAGCGCTATCTGCGGATGATCTGGGACGCCCCCGCCGGAGCGGACCCGTGACGCAGCAGCCGCACGGAGGGCCCTCGGAGCCCTCGTCCCACGGGCATGGCTTCGGTACGGCTCCGGTCTTCCTCGCGAGCATCAGCACGATCCTCGGCGCGGTCATGTTCCTCCGCTTCGGCTACGCGGTGGGACACACCGGGCTGGCCGGCGCGGTCCTGATCATCGTGCTCGGGCACATGGTCACGGTCCCCACCGCGCTCGCCATCGCGGAGATCGCCACGAACCGGCGCGTCGAGGGCGGAGGAGAGTACTTCATCATCTCGCGCTCCTTCGGGACGACGATCGGGGGCGCGATCGGAATCAGCCTGTACCTCTCGCAGGCGATTTCGGTGGCCTTCTACATGATCGCGTTCGCGGAGTCGTTCCAGCCGGTCGTTCCGCTCTTCGAGGCACAGGTGGGCATCCCGTTCGACCCGCGCTTCGTCTCGCTGCCCGCCACGCTCCTGCTGGTGCTCGTCGTGCTCCGCAGGGGCGCCGACCTGGGCGTGAAGATGCTGTGGGTGGTCGCGAGCATCCTCGGCCTGTCACTCGCCATGTTCTTTGCCGGCTCGGGGCCCGAGGAGATCCGTCCGGAATCCGTCGCGGTGCTTTCGGATCTGCAGAACCCGGACGCGTTCATGCTGGTCTTCGCGATCGTCTTCCCCGCCTTCACGGGGATGACGGCTGGTGTCGGGCTCTCCGGCGACCTTGCCCAACCCCGTAAGTCGATCCCGCTGGGGATCATGTCCGCGACTTTCGCCGGGATGTTCGTCTACGTGCTGGTCGTGGCGAAGCTCGCCACTTCGGCGAACGCCCAGGCACTCGCGGACGACTACCTCATCATGAGCCGCATCGCGGCTTGGGGTCCGATCATCCCGATCGGCCTCGCATGCGCGACGATCTCGTCGGCGATCGGCTCAATTCTCGTGGCGCCTCGCACACTCCAGGCTCTGGGCGTCGACGAGGTGGTGCCGCAGCCGGGGCTCAACCGCTTCGTGGCCGTGGGGGTCGGGGACGCCAACGAGCCGCGCAACGCCACGCTCGTCACGTCGGCCATCGCGTTCGTCTTCGTGGTGCTCGGCAACGTCGACATGGTCGCGCGCATCGTGTCGATGTTCTTCATGGTGACGTACGGCGCGCTGTGTGCCATCTCGTTCCTCGAGCACTTCGCGGCGCGTCCGTCGTATCGACCCAGCTTCCGCTCGAAGTGGTATCTGAGCCTGCTCGGGGCGGTGATGTGCCTCGTGCTGATGCTGCAGATGGACCTGCTCTTCGCCGTGGGTGCGATCGCGGTCATGGCCGGCATCTACTCGGTGATCCGGCGGAGCCGCCAGGGCTCGAACGACCTCGCCCAGATCTTCCAGGGCGTCATGACGCAGGCCACCCGATACCTGCAGATCCGGCTGCAGAAGATGCCGCCGGACGACTGGCGTCCGAGCGTGATCCTCATCACACCGCGTACGTTCGACCGATCGTCGCCGGTCCAGCTTCTGGAGTGGCTGTGCAATCGGTACGGCTTCGGCACCTACTTCCACCACATCCAGGGACGACTCGCGGAGGAGAACTACGAGCAGAGCCGGGAGGTGCGGGAGCGCCTCATCCAGTCGATGAGCGAGCGGCGCGGCGCAATCTACATGGACGCGATGATCTCACCCTCCATGACGTCGGCCCTGGCCCAGAGCCTCCAGATGCCCGGGGTCTCGGGGATGGCGAACAACACGCTTCTCATGGAGTTCAGCCGGAGCGACCCGCCGGCGGTGCTGGACGACATCGTCGACGGCATGCTCATGGCGGGCGTGCCCCGGATGAACCGCCTGGTTCTCCGCCACGGTGAGAACTTCTTCGGCACGCGGAAGAGCATTCACGTCTGGCTTACGTGGCACGACACGCGCAACGCGAACCTGATGATCCTGCTCTCCTACATCCTCCTCGGTCACCGCGACTGGCACGGTGCCGAGGTCATGTTGTTCGCGGCGTATCCGCGGCCGGAGATCCGCGAGCGCGCCGACGAGCTGCAGGAGATGATCTCCGAAGGCCGACTCCTCATCGCCGAGAAGAACGTCATCATCATCCCTACCGACGACTCCATCGATTACGAACGTCTCGTGCAGGCCCGCTCGTCGGACGCCGACCTCGTGATGGTCGGCTTCACGGACGTGAACCTCCGGCACAAACGGGGCAAGGCGTTCGAGCGCTTCCCCGAGCTGCGGGACGTGCTCTTCGTCTCCGCCGAGGAGCGGATCTTCATCGACTGACCGCGGTCGGGCCGACCTCCCGGGGATGCCGGTCGTTCGTCGCGACCTCGACCCCGCGTCTTCACGCCGCCACGTTGAAGCGGATCTCCGCCAGTCGGCGGGAAGCGTGCTCGGAA
>JANQME010000253.1 GCA_028280205.1 Longimicrobiales bacterium | reverse complement strand
AAGCGCGACTCGATGACCTTCCGGGGCACGCGCCCTTTCCGGAAGCCCTTGAGGCGTGCGCGCGGCGCGATCTCCCGCGCGGCCCGTCGCTCCTCCTCCTGCACGATGGCTGCGGGAATCGTCACGCTCATGTGACGACGCCAGCGCTCGCCCTCCTCGATCGAGATCTGCAGAGAGGATGCGTCCAGATTCATGCGTTGCGGGGTGGCCGGGAGACGGGGAGCGAAGTGCGAAAGGGGGGACTCGAACCCCCACGGCCGAAGCCACGGGATCCTAAATCCCGCGCGTCTACCAATTCCGCCACTTTCGCGGCCCTGAAAGATAATCCCCGCACGGGGGGCGATGAAGCACGGGGGCGCGGCGCGACCGACGCCCCCGCGGACGATGCGTTCGGAGGCCGGCCGCTTACGGCATTCGGACGTTGATCACACGCCCGTCGCCCGACGGGTCCTCGAAGTGCAGCGACACCACCTGCCCCGGGGCCACGTCGTCGAGCGCGCGGCGTACGTCCATCGGCGTCCCGATCGCCTCGTCGTTGATCCGCGTCAGCTTCCAGCGCAACATCGCACCGACGCCTCGCCGCTGGGCCGCACTTCCCGGCGCGACGTCGGAGAGAACCACGCCTCCGGCTTCCTCGAAGCCGAGTTGGTCCGCCAGGCTGACGTCGAGCGACTCCACCTGGATGCCGAGCCGCTCTTCGGCCATGAGCGTCCGCTCGGAGACCGTCGCCGCGATGTCGTTGATGGGCGCCTCGGCGAGCCGGACGTCGACCTGGATCGGGGCCCCGTCCCGGTAGACGGTGAGCCGGACGCGATCGCCGGGCCGCCGCTCGGCGACCTGCGCCTGCAGCTCGGAGGTGTATCCGACCGGACGGTCGTCGAGTGCGACGATCACGTCCTCCGCCCGGAGGATGCCGACGGCCGGACCGTCGTCGGGAACGTTCTGCACGAGGATCCCGGACACGGAGGGCAGCCCGTACGCTTCGGCGTCCTCGGCTGCGACCTCACCGATGAGGACGCCGAGCCGGGGCCGCTTCACGTGTCCGTATTCGACCAGATCCTCCATGATGCGGCGGGCGAGGTTGATCGGGATCGCGAAGCCGTATCCCTGATAGACGCCGGTCGACGACGCGATGGCGGAGTTGATGCCCACGACCTGGCCCTGGAGGTTCACCATCGGCCCACCGGAGTTGCCCGGGTTGATGACCGCGTCGGTCTGGATGAAGTCCTCGATCGCGTACCCGGCGAGATCGCTGCCGTAGCGCGGATCCGTGAAGAGATCACGCTGCAGGAGCTGCACGTTGCGGCCCCGGGCGCTGATGATCCCGGCGGTGACGGTGAAGTCGAGCTGCGTCGACGCTCCGAAGCCCGGGTTGCCGATCGCCAGGATCCACTCGCCCACGTTCACGTCGTCCGAGTCGCCGAAGGCCATCGTCGGCAGGTCGCGGTCGATGTCCACCTTGATCACCGCCACGTCCGTGAAGGGGTCGGTGCCGACGACCTCGGCCGGGAAGTAGCGGCGGTCCGGGAAGTAGACCCGGACGTCGGTCGCGCCCTCGACCACGTGGTTGTTCGTCAGGATGTAGCCGTCTTCGGTCACGATGAAGCCGCTCCCACCCGACACGGCCTGGCGCGGCGTATCGTCCTCCTCGGGCTGCTGGTCGAAGAAGCGGCGGAACTGCTCGGGGACGTCGCGGCGGGCCGAGCGCGTGACCGTCCGGCGCGTCTCGATGCGCACCACCGCGGGGGTCACGGCTTCCGCCAGATTCGTGAACGCGTCGCTCAGGTCGACCGCCGGCTTCACGGCGGCCTCCGATACCTGCGGCGCCTCGGCGAGCGGGGGCAGCGAATGCGACGTGCCGGTCCATCCCAGTCCCGTGGCCACCCCGAGCATGAGCAACGCGCCCACGCCGGCGGTCAGCACGACGCGCGTCTTGGCCTTCAGCGGATCGTACATTCGACGTCCTCCCCGGTCCTTCTATCTCGTCCGAGCGTGCGGGGTCGTACGAGCGGCCCGGCCGCACACTCCGTGTTCGAATCCTCGTACTCTTCCAAGCGGTACCCGGGCGGCGGCGGTGTCGATCCAGCCTGCCGCCCGGACACCGGTTCCGACGACCGAACGGGGCCGGCGGGTTGCCCCGCCGGTCCCCGGCCGGTGGCTACTTCTCCTCTTCGACGATCTCGTAGTCGGCCTCGACCACGTCCTCGTCGCCGGCGTCGTCCGTGACCTCCGCGTCCTGATCGTCGAAGCCGGCTTCGGCGTCCGCCGCAGGCGCTCCCTCGGCCTGGGCCTCGGCCGCCTGGGCCTGGTACATCTCCTGGCCCGCCGCGCTGAACGCCTGCATGAGCTCGTCCCGCGCGCTGTTGATCGCGTCGAGGTCGTCGCCCTTGAGCGCTTCCTTCGCGGCCTCCGTCGCCTCCGTCAGCCGGGCACGCGACTCCTCGGAGACCTTGTCGCCCCACTCGGCTGCGTCCTTCTCGACCTGGTAGACCAGCGAATCGAGCTGGTTGCGCGACTCGATCTTCGAGCGGCGCTCGGCGTCCTCGGAGGCGTGCTCCTCGGCGTCCTTCACCATCCGATCGATCTCCTGGTCGGAGAGCCCGCTGGAGGCCTCGATACGGATCTTCTGCTCTTTGCCCGTCGCGCGGTCCTGCGCGGAGACGTGCAGGATGCCGTTCGCGTCGATGTCGAACGTGACCTCGACCTGCGGCATGCCGCGCGGCGCGGGCGGGATCCCGGTGAGCTGGAACTTGCCGATGGTCTTGTTGTCGATCGCCATCTCGCGCTCGCCCTGCAGGACGTGGATCTCGACGGTGGTCTGGTTGTCCTCCGCCGTGGAGAAGACCTCGGCCTTCTTCGTCGGGATGGTCGTGTTGCGCTCGATGAGCTTCGTCATCACGCCGCCGAGCGTCTCGATTCCCAGCGAGAGCGGTGTCACGTCGAGGAGGAGGACGTCGGTGACGTCACCCGCGAGCACACCACCCTGGATCGCCGCACCGACCGCGACGACCTCGTCGGGGTTCACGCCCTTGTGGGGCTCCTTGCCGAAGAAGTCCTTGACGATCTCCTGGATCCTCGGGATCCGCGTGGAGCCACCGACGAGGATCACCTCGTCGATCTCGTCCTTGCCGATCCCGGCATCCTCGAGCGCCTTCTTCATCGGGGGAATCGTGCGCTGGTTCAGGTCGTCGACGAGCTGCTCGAACTTCGCCCGCGAGAGGCTGTAGTTCAGGTGCTTCGGCCCTTCCTGCGTCGCGGTGATGAAGGGGAGGTTGATGTCGGACGTCATCGTCGTGGACAGCTCCATCTTCGCCTTCTCTGCGGCCTCCTTGAGCCGCTGGAGCGCCATGGCGTCCTTCGACAGGTCGATGCCCTGATCCTTCTTGAACTCCTCCACGAGCCAGTTGATGACACGCTGGTCGTAGTCATCCCCGCCGAGGTGCGTGTCGCCGTTCGTCGACTTCACCTCGAAGACGCCGTCCCCGAGCTCCAGGATCGAGATGTCGTACGTACCGCCGCCGAGGTCGAAGACCGCGATCTTCTCTTCGGACTTCTTGTCCAGTCCGTAGGCGAGCGCGGCCGCGGTCGGCTCGTTGATGATCCGGAGAACCTCGAGGCCGGCGATCTTGCCGGCGTCCTTCGTGGCCTGCCGCTGGGCGTCGTTGAAGTACGCAGGCACGGTGATGACCGCCTGGTCGACCTTGGTGCCCAGGTAGTCCTCGGCCGTCTGCCGCATCTTCTGGAGGATCATCGCGCTGATCTCCGGCGGCGTGAACGACTTGTCCGCGTTCGGGATCTTGACCGTGATCCGCTCACGGGCGCCGTGCTCGACCTCGTACGGGACGAGCTTCTCCTCTTCGGCCACCTCTCCGTGCTTGCGCCCCATGAAGCGCTTGATGGAGAAGACGGTGTTTTCCGGGTTCGTGATCGCCTGACGACGCGCGACCTGCCCGACCAGCCGTTCGCCGTCCTTCGTGAAGGCGACGACGGAGGGCGTGGTGCGTCCGCCCTCGGAGTTGGGGATCACGACGGGCTCTCCGCCCTCCATGACCGCGACGACCGAGTTGGTGGTGCCGAGGTCGATCCCGATGACTTTGCCCATGAGCTCCTCGTGTAGATGGAAGGTCGCTGCTTTGATCCGAACCTGACCGAGTGCAATCCACATGCCGGTGCAGAGCCGCGAAAGCCCGCCGGATTGGCGGGTTTCGGCGCGCGGTACTGCCACTTCGGCAGTGCGCCCGTCGATCCGGGGTCGAGGCCCACTGCCGGCTCCGCTTCGCACAGGGTAGCTTGACCCGATGTTCCCGCTGCGCGACCACAACCCGACGGAGATCTTCCCGCTCGTCACGATCGCGCTCGGGGTCCTCACCGCGGCCGTGTGGGTCGTCGTGCAGGGGGCCGGAGCCTACGAGCCGCTGGTGGCTTCGATCTGTGCTCTGGGGGTGGTGCCGGCCGACGTCACGGGCCGGCCGCTACCGGAGTCCGGTGGGTTGTGTTCGGCTCCGAACCTCGGAGCTCCCGCGCTCCTGACCTCGATCTTCCTCCACGGCGGGTGGGGGCACCTCATCGGCAACCTCTGGTTCCTCTGGGTCTTCGGAAACAACATCGAGGACTCCATGGGCCACCTTCGCTTCGTCGCCTTCTACCTCGGCACGGGCGTCGCCGCCGCCGCGGCTCAGGTGGCGCTCGACCCCGCGTCCGGGGTGCCGATGGTGGGTGCCTCCGGGGCGATCAGCGGGATCATGGGTGCCTACATCCTGCTCTACCCCACCGTTCGGGTCGACACGCTGATCCTCTTCTGGATCGTTCCCGTACGGGCGTGGTTCATGCTGGGCTACTGGTTCGTTCTCCAACTCAGTGGGGCCCTCGCCGCGACCGCCGTAGGGGGCGGTGTCGCGTACGGGGCGCACGTAGGCGGGTTCGTGGCCGGCCTGCTGCTGGTTCCCCTCTTCCGGAACGAGAAGCTCGTGCGTGCCAAGCGGGGTGGAGTCGTCCTGCCGCGCGAAGAGATCGACCACGGCGGGTGGTGGTGAGCGACGACGAGATCGCGAAGGGCTCCGCACGCTTGCGGTCGGCGTTCGCTCGGCCGGTGCGGATCGCGCTCGTCCTCGGGTCGGGGCAGGGTGACCTGGTCGATGCGGTGGAGGATCCGGTCGTCGTTCCCTTCACCGATGTGCCGCTCCTGCCGTCGGTCGGTGTGGCCGGGCACGGGGGCCGCTTCGTCTCCGGGCGTCTCGCGGGTGTCGACGCGGTCGTCCAGGCGGGACGGATCCACCCGTACGAGGGTCATCCGCGCGCGATCGCGGTGGCGCCGGTCCGCCTGCTCGCCGGAGCGGGCATCGACACCCTGGTCCTGACGAACGCCGCCGGCGGCATCCGCCCCGGACTCGACCCCGGCGCCCTCGTCCTGCTCGACGACCAGATCGACCTCTCCTTCCACGCTCCGCTCGCCGGCCCGGCCCGCCGGGGCGAAGCGCGCTTCCCCGACATGAGCGCCCCGTTCGATCCCGGTCTGCGGGCGGTGCTGCGGGTCGTCGCCGCCGAAGTGGGCATCGAGCTGGACGAGGGGACGTACATGGGCGTGCGCGGACCCTCGTACGAGACGCGGGCCGAGGTGCGGATGCTCGCGCGACTCGGAGCCGACGTGGTCGGAATGTCCACGGTCGCGGAAGTCACCGTGGCTCGCGCGCTCGGTCTCCGGGTCGTGGGTCTGTCGCTGGTGACGAACCGTGCCACCGGCCTGTCCGCGACTCCTCTCGAGCACGACGAAGTGCTCGAGGTCGGTCGGGCCGCCGCCGGGAGGACGCGTCGGCTGCTCCTCGCGGCTCTGCCCCGCCTGTCTGCGGCCCGTGCGTCGAGTCAGTCCACCGGGGCGAAGTGATTCACGGGGCCGCGTCCCCTGCCGAGCTCCGGAGCCGACGCGATCGCCCGGGCGAGGAAGTCGAGCGCGCGACCCACGGCCACGTCGAGCGGCCGGCCGGAGGACAGGCCCG
>JANQME010000248.1 GCA_028280205.1 Longimicrobiales bacterium | reverse complement strand
TTGTTCGAGAAGTACGTGAGGCAGGCGGCCAGGTAGCGGCCGTAGTCGAGCTTGGCGAGCGAGTGGCTCCCGTAGCTCATCGACGCCGACAGGTCGAGGAGCACCGAGAAGTTCGCGTTCGTGTCGGCCTCGAAGAGCTTGACGTAGTGGCGGTCGGTCCGGGCGAAGAGCCGCCAGTCGATGCGCCGGATGTCGTCGCCCGGGTTGTACGGGCGGTGCTCGGCGAAGTCCATGCTGAAGCCCAGGTACGGAGAGCGGTGCAGCCCGGTGAGAAAGCCGTCCACGACCGTCCGCGCGAGGAGCTCCAGATTCCCGATGCGGCCGAGAACGGCCGGGTCGAGGAACTGCGTGCCTGCGGCGGCGTGGCGGGGGCGAAGCGTGGACAACCGGATCGCCCGCTACATACCCGAGGAGGGAACCGGAACATGCTCCAGGAGCATCTTCACCAGCTCGGACGACGTCTTCCCCTCGGACTCCGCGTGGAAGTTCGTGAGCACGCGGTGGCGGAGCACGGGCTGCACGAGCGCCTGCACGTCCTCGAAGGTTACGTGGTAGCGCCCCTGCGTGAGCGCGCGGGCCTTGGCGCCGAGCACCAGGTACTGGGCGGCGCGGGGTGAAGCGCCGTACGCGATCCACTTCTTCACGAACTCGGGGCCGTCGCCGTTGGCACTCGGGCGCGTCATGCGCACGAGGCCGACCGCATAGCGCAGCACTGAATCCGAAACCGGCACGCGTCGCACGAGCTCCTTGAAGGCGATGAGGTCGGGTCCGGTCACGGCGTGGCTGAACTCGGGATCGAGGGTCCCCGTCGTGGAGCGGATGACCTCGAGCTCGTCCTCCTCGTCGAGGTGCTCGATCGCGATCTCGAACATGAAGCGGTCGAGCTGTGCTTCGGGGAGCGGGTACGTGCCCTCCAGCTCGATCGGGTTCTGCGTGGCGAAGACGTAGAACGGCTCTTCGAGCACGTAGGTGCGGCCCTGCACGGTGACACGGTGCTCCTGCATCGCCTCGAGGAGCGCAGCCTGCGTCTTGGGTGGAGTCCGGTTGATCTCGTCGGCCAGGACGATGTTGGCGAAGACGGGCCCCGGAGCGAACACCATCGAGCGCGTCCCCGTCTCCGCGTCCTCCTGGATGATGTCGGTGCCGGTGATGTCGGACGGCATGAGGTCGGGGGTGAACTGGATGCGGGAGAACCTCAGGTCCACGACCTCCGCGATCGAGCGGATGAGCAGCGTCTTCGCGAGCCCCGGCACGCCGATGATGAGGCTGTTGCCCCCGACGAAAAGGGACAGCAGCACCTGCTCGACCACCTCCTCTTGTCCGACGATCAGCTTGCGCAGCTCCGCGATCATCTGCTCGCGCCCGTAACGCAGCTTGTCCGCAAGCGCGACGTCGTCGGCGTTGTCGAGCTGGACGGTTCCGATGGTATCAGACAAGTGGATCTCCGTGGTCAGTGGGTCATCGCGTAGATGACGTAGTTCACGCCGAGCTTGTACGCATCGTTCGAGAGATCGATCGGGTAGTAGCCCCGGTCGGAAAACTCCCAGTACTCGGCCAGGTCGTTGTTGGCGTTGATCATCACCATGATGCGCCGGGACGGGTCGTTCTCTTCGTAGATCCCGTACCAGGCACCTGGATACCCCCCATAGGGCGGAACGACCTCACTCGGCACGACCCGGAAGAAGGCGTCGAAGATCTCGTCCGCATCCGCGACCGGGATCATCGTCAGCTCGGGGAGCGCGCGTGACAGGTGGAGCTCGAGGTTGCGCAGCTCGTACGGGCCGCGGAAGTCGTCGACGATCAGGAAGCCGCCCTTGCGCAGATACTCACCCAGGGACTCGACCTCCTCGTCCGTGGGGTTCCAGAAGCCGGGCTCGACGATGTAGGCGACTGGGAAGCGGAAGAGCTCCGGGTCGTCGAGGGTGAGCACGTTCGACGAGGCCCGACTCGTGCCGACGTACGTGGTCTCCTCGAGGATGGCGAGGAAGTTGCGATCGGCGCGCGGGTAGTCGTGCGCCCAGAGCGCTCCCCGGCCGCCGCCCCACCCGAAGCCGCCCCACCTACCACGACTGGCGGAGAACCGGATGCGCGCGAAGTGGAAGAGCCCGTCGTACGGGGCGTTCATCTCCTGCCGCGGCGCCGTCGGTGCCGCGGCGTCGGCCCGGATCGGAGGCGTGGGCGTCTCCGGCAGGATGGAGGTCTCCGACGCTGCGGGTATCTCCGGCGCGGCGGGTGCGGAGACCGCGATTCCGACGGCCGCGAGCGCCGCTGCGACCCAACCGACGCGCGCGGCCTTCACGAGCCCGAGCTCCGGATGACGAGCAGGAGCTCCAGCGCGGCTTCGTAATTGGGCGCAATCTCCAGCGCCCCCATCACGGAACGCCGAGCCTGCGGGATGTCGCCTGCGGCGAGCTGTGCCCGGGCCAGCAGGTAGAAGGCCTCGGCCCGGTCGGCGGGATCCAGCGCGACGACCGCAGCCCGCTCTTTCGCCTCGGCACGGTGGTCGCCCAACTCGGCGTGGAGCTCGGCGAGCCGGGTGTGCAGCTCCACGTCGTACGGCCAGATCTGAACGGCCCGATTCAGCGCCGAGGCGCTTTCGGGCACGCGGCCCAGCTCGGCGAGGATCTCGGCCTCGAGCAGCAGCGCCGCATAGTTCGACTCGGACAGTACGTTGAGCCGCGCCAGCGCGGCCCGAGCCTGCTCGAGCTCGCCTCGCTCGTGATGGATGCGGGCGAGGAACCAGTACGGGCTGTCGAGGCCGCCGTACTCGGGGAAGATGCGCAGCGCCGCGCGGAACTCCTCCTCGGCGTCGTCCCAGCGCTCCTCTCGGAAGAGGGCGGCGCCGAGCCGCAGGCGAGTCGGGAGGTCTCCGGGGTGCGCGCGGGCGAAGCGGCGCAGCGTCGGGACGTCCGCTCCCGGTCCCGGCGGATCCTCGAGCGGCACCATACCCGCGAGCGCCGACGCGAAGCGTGTGCGCAGGTATTCGTCGAAGCGCTCGTCGAACGCTTCGAGCGTGGTCCCCAGCTCGCGCTCGAAGAGCTCCTCGGTGGTCCGCCCCTCGCGGTAGCCCGCCAGCATCCGCCGGATCGCGTCGAAGCCGTGCTCGGCCTCCAGGACTTCGAAGACGACCGAAGCCTGGTAGTAGGAGAGGACGACCTGGCCCGGGAAGTCGGGACGCATGAAGCCGTCGTTGAGCTCGCTCACCTTCTTGAGCCGCCCCTCCCGCAGAGCGCGCACGAACGGGAGCGACGGCTGGTGGCCCCACCCTTCGCGCGCCTTCCTCTGCTCGTGGACCGCGAGGCCCTCGGAGAACCAGCGGGGCACGCGGTTGTCGGACGCGGCGAGATGGAAGGTGTGGGCCAGCTCATGCCAGAAGACGGACGCCCAGTTGTAGTCGCCGAGCTCGCGCGCGGTAGGGGAGTCCATGACGACGACCGGTCCGAAGCTCACCCCGAGCGCCCCGAGTCCGGCCTCGCCGAGCGTGCGCACGGAGAAGTCCGCGTGGCTCGGGAAGAGCTCGACCCGCACCGGCACCCCGGGCTCCACGCCGTAGCGGCGCGTCAGCGAGTCGAACGCCTCCTCGGCGAGGGGGGCGAGGTAGGTGGCGATCAGCTCGTCCTCGCTTTCGTGCAGGAAGAGCTCGAAGTGCTCGGTCCGGTGCACGACGTAGCCGTCGAAGGTGTCGAGGAGGTCGAGGTTGTTCTTGAACCAGGGGTTGTACGGGTCGCCCGCGAAGGCGCGCTCGAGGTTGGCCCGGCCCTCTTCGATCTCTCCCACCCGGAGCTGGTTCATGCCGAGGAGCCCCCAGCCTTCCCACGCGGCCGGGTCCAGCTCCACCGCTGCGCGGGCCCGCTCGACCGCCTCCGGGTAGCGGCGGGTCTTCACCGCGAGGTCGGCGAGCGCCACGTCGAGGCCGGCGTAGGCCGGGTTCACGGCGAGCGCACGGGCACGAGCCCGCTCGAAGCCGGCGCGGTCGTCGGCCAGGAGATAGGAGCCCGCGAGCGCGGTCAGAGCCGGGAGGGAGACCGGATCGATGGCGAGCGCATCCTCGGCTTCGGCCCGCGCCTCGGCCCACCCCTCGTTCGTGAGGTGGCGCATCGCGACCATCGCGCGGGCCTCGACGTTCCTCTCGTCGACCTCGAGCACCCGCTCGAGCGTCGGTCCCGCCTCGGGCGAGCCGTCGAAGGTGAGCGCCCGCGCCATCACGAGGAGTGCGTCCGGATGCCACGGGTTGGCTGAGAGCACGGGCTCGAGCTCCTTCTTGGCCCCCGGGCTGTCGTACCTCTCGAGGAAGAGCGCACCGAGTCGAACGGCGGGCTCGGCCCACGTCGGGTCGGCCTTCGCGGCCTCGTCGAAGGCGCGCAGCGCGTCCTGGAAGAGCCCCGGCTCCTCACGGCCCAGGAAGCGGACCGCCCGCCCGACGGCGAGGAGGTCCGCCGCGCCGAGACGTCCGTCCGCCGCGTTGTAGACGTCGATGAAGCGGTCGAAGCGCTCCATCGCTTCGTTGATCCGGCCCCGGTCGAAGAGGAGCTCGGCGAGGTCCGCCTCCGCGGTGAGCGCCCACGGTCCCCCACCGGCCGCGCCGGCCTCGAACGCGGCCTCCGCCTCGTCCAGCCGGCCGAGCCTGAGGAGCGCCCGCCCGGTTGCGCTGCCCAGCACCGCCGGGTCGGGCGCGGCTCGCCCGTTGGCCACCGCGTCCTCATACCGTCCGGTCGCGACGAGGGCCTCCACCAGCTCGACGCGCGCTCGAGCCGCACCCGGGTCGGACGCGAGAACGTCCTCGTACAGCTCGAGGGCCCGGTCGTACTCGCCCGAACGCAGAGCGGCTCGAGCCTCCGCCGCGTCCTGGGCGTGCAGGAGGGCTGCGTCGGCGGACGCAGCGGCGGCGGTGGCCAGGACCACACCGAAGATGCGAACCGACGATCGCATCATGCGCCGCTCCCCTCGGCCTCCCGGATCTCCCGGTTCTTCAGAGCGAGCTCGACGAGCAGCGGCTCGAGGGCGTCGAGGTAGGCGTCTTCCTCCATTCCCTCGCGCAGCGCACGAAGCTCGGTGATCCGCGACTGGATCTCCGCCCGCTCTTCGTAGAGTCGAGCCAGTTCGGGGTCGTCGGGCACCTGACCCGCGGTACCCGAGACACCCCCGAGATGGAAGGTCGCGGCTAGCGGACCGTCCGGTCCCTCCAGTCCCGCGTCGGCGCTCAGCTCTCCGTCGCCGTTGTCGTCGAGCACGGCCGTCTCGGTCAGGATCTCGTTCTCGTCCGCATACAGCCGCTCCACCTCGCGTCGCGTATAGAGGAACGCCTCGAGGAGCGAGACGCGGGCGTCCTTGTCCAGGTCGGCGCCCTCTCCCGCCACGGCCTCCGCGAAGAACTGCGCGAACTCCGTCGCGTTGAGCTGACGCTCGCTGCGGGTCGCGGCCACCAGGATCCGGTTCGGCCCCGAGAGCGGCGCGACGAAGCCTCCGCTCGCCGAACCGGTGTGGACGAGGGCGAGCGTCTGCGTGGGGAAGGCCGAGAGCCCGTCCAGGAGGTCGGACGGGGTGAGGTCGGGGCCCGGGAGGTTGAACTGGACGTCGCCGCGCCCCGCGGTCCCGTGCCCGATCATGACGACGAAGAGGCGGTCCATCGGCGTCGCCGCGCGCCCGATCTCCGCGAACGTCTCGAGCACGTTCGCCCGAGTCGAGCGGCCATCGATGAGCTCGGGGTCGAGTTCGACCCGCTCGCCGAGGTACGTGACGTTCTCCTCGGGGACGCCGTGCAGCTCGATGAGGGCGCCGTGGATCGTCGCGGCTTCCTCGTGGAAGCTCGTCCGGTACTCCTCCGACCCCCCGAGCCCCACGAGGATCACGGCGTGCGTCCGCCCCTGAGCTTCGGCCGGCGGGGCCGAGGCGAACACCGCCGCGAGGCCGAGGGCGACCGTGTCGAGCCTACGCGCCCACGTCATACGAGCCCCCGGACCCGGCGGAATCCCCACTCGGCGCCCATGAGCAGGAGGAGGAGCAGGAAGAGCGCGGGCATGTCCCAGAGGTCGAGCTCCTCGACCAGCGTGACGCCTGCCCCACTGATCGTGATGTCCTCCGGGAGCGTCCCGACCGACTCCGGTGTGTAGAAGCGCCCGCCGGTCTCTTCCGAGATGCGCTGGAGCAGCGAAGTGTGCCGGGCCGCGTCGAAGTACTCGTCATCGCTCGGAGCGACGTGCAGGTACGCCGCGTCGCTCCCGAGCGGAACGCCGTCGCGCTCGGTTACGAGATCGATCTCGTGGTCGCCCAGCTCGCCCGGCCGGAACTCGACCGCGTACTCGCCGTTGGCTTCCACGGTCCATTCGACGGGCAGGGTGTCGACCAGGCCCGACGGGCTGGTCACGGCGGCCCGGACCGTGGCGTCGTTGACGTCGATGTACGTCGAGTCGCTGACCCGGGCGAGGAGGCGTACGATCTCGCCCGGCTCCACCTGCTCCTGGTCGGTGGAGACCGAGATCGCCGTCGGCACGCCGTCCACCAGCCAGCGCAGCATCTGCTGCCAGAAGGACTCGTGGCTTTGATCCTCGAGAGGCACGTCGGCGTGCATCTGCCAGAGCCAGGTGTCCTGCGGGGTGAGGGCGATCGCCTTGCCGCGGCCGTAGCGCTGGAAGGCGAGGACGATCTGGTCGGGTCCCCCGCCGACCGGCCGCCCGGTGAGGAGCGTCGTAGCTCCCGGGCGCGTCTCGACGAGCGGGTTCACGACCGTGAGGGGAGGCAGCGCGTCCCAGCGCTCGGAGACTTCGGCGGGCTCCGCATCGAGCTGGACGGTCGGATGGGCCAGCCCGGCCGGGGTGGGATCCACCACGACCTCGGCGAACCAGCGCCGGTCGCCGCCTGCCGGGTCCTCGAGTACGACCGGCATGACCTCCTCGACGGGTGTCCCCTGCCACCCGCCCTCGGCGAAGGCGTCGTGGCCCCCGATGAACAGCACGCTCCCGCCGCGCTCCGACACGAAGTCGGCGATCATCTGGAGCTGGTCGATCGTGAAGAACGACGCCTCGACGCTGCCCAGGACGAGCGCCCGGTAGCGGTACAGCTCCTCGCGCGTGGTGGGGAAGCCGAACTGGAGCTCGGTGCTGTCGGTCACCGACAGGCGCAGGAACTTGCTCTCCGCCGTGCGCTGCAGGACGACGAGCTGGAGGTTCTCGTCCGCTTCCACCGCACGGCGCATGAACTTCACCTCGAAGCGCGGCTCGCCCTCGAAGTAGAGGATCTTCTCCCGCTCCCCGCGCACGTCGACCCACGCGGTCCGGCGGTTGTTGCGCTCGACCCGCTCACCCTCCCGCGCCGGGATGCGAAACTCAATCCGCCGCGAGCCGGGGCTCTCGAGCTGGAAGCCGATGCGCGCGACGACGGGCTCGCCGTCCGGACCGAGCGTGACGGTCTCCTCGGCAAGGATGCTCGTGTCGTCCTCGACGATGATCGGGACCGTGCGCTCGCCGAAGCCGTTCTGTGTGACGACCACGTCGACCATGAGCGTCGAGCCCTCGAGCACCGCGC
>JANQME010000237.1 GCA_028280205.1 Longimicrobiales bacterium | reverse complement strand
CGAGACGGACATCGTCACGGAGCCGCTCGACGCGGTCGCGGCCATCCGGTCCTCGACGAGGTATGGCGTGATCCTCATCCATACGCGCCGTCGGCGCGGTCGCGAAGCCCTTCAGGCGTGCCGAGCGATCCGGCCGCTCACGCGGGGGGTCGTCGTGGTGGCTTCCGACGACCCCATGCGCGCCATGGATCGCATCTACATGCTCGAGGCGGGGGCCGACGACTTCCTGAGTGGAGGAATCGACTTCCGCGAGCTCGGGCTCCGCATCCGTCGGTCGACTCTCCGGGAGATGCGGCCGACGACCGAAGCGTCTGCCGGTCCCGCCTCGGACGTCACACCACCTCCTGTCGCACCCATGGACGGCGGGCGAGTCCCGCTCGACGTCTTCGTCGACGAGTTGAGGCGGCGGGCTGCGACACCCGACCTCGCCTTCTTCTGCGTGCTCGAAGTCGCTTCGACGTCACTGGCGAGAGACGAGCTCGAGGTCGCCGTGGCCGAACAGGTGCGGGCGGAGGACGGCGACATCGTGACCACGATTCGGACTGGCTGCGCGGTCCTCCTGCAGGGTGCGCGCGAGGGCCAGCTCGGTGGCTTTCTGGATCGTCTTCGTTCGCGACTCGATCAGAGCCCCGAGGCGGGCGGTGACGCCGGCCTGACGATCGACGTCCTGAGCCACCCGACGGACGCCGAGCGCATCATGGCCTTACTGGCGGAGCCGACGTGGACGTAGTCGACATCCTGGTTTCCATCGTCGTCGTCACGATCCTGGTCGCGATCATTCTCGCGATCACGACCTACGTCGTGCACAGACTGCGGCGGTCCCGCGAGTCGGCACCTCGCACGGGGGATTCGGAGGGGTTGCGCTACTTCGTGCTTCACGATCCCCCGAAACCCGAATGAAGCGGGGGAGCGAACGCTTAGGCACGCGTTCCCGCTAGTGTGCGTTCCAGAATCCGGAGAGCGATTCGCCGTGCGGGCTCTCGCGGAGCTTCTCGAATGCTCGATTCCGGATCTGGCGGATCCGCTCGCGGGTCACGCCCAGCAGGGAGCCGATTTCCTCGAGCGTCCGCTCCTCGCCGTCGTCCAGACCGTAGTAGAGGTAGAGGATCTTCCGCTCGCGCTCGGTAAGGTAGCTCTCGAACATCGTCTCGAGGAACTCGCGGCGGGCGATGGCCTCCACGTCCTCCTCGATGTCCGCGGCTGCGGCGCCGGCGAAGCGCTCACCGAAGCTGGCCGAGTCACGGTCGCCACGATCGATGGGAGCATCGAGCGACAGCTCGGAGGCCGCGACCCGGCGGAGCGCTCGGATCGTCTCCACGGGCTCCTCCATCTCGTCCGCGATCTCCTGGTCCGTCGGGGTGCGCCCGAGGGACTGCGTGAGTGCGGTGTTCGTGCGGGCGAGCTTGGCCAGATTCGAGTTCTGGTTCAGCGGGATGCGGACCGAGCGCGTCTGCTCGGCCAGCGCCTGGAGCACGGTCTGTCGGATCCACCACACGGCGTAGGAGATGAACTTCACGCCCTTGTCGGGATCGAACTTCTTGACCGCCTTGAGCAGCCCTTCGTTCCCGATGCACACCAGCTCGGCGAGCCCCAACCCCCGACCCTGGTACTTCTTCACGTAGGAGATCACGAAGCGGAGGTTCGCGGTGACGAGCCGCTCGGCCGCCTCCTTGTCACCGCTCCGCGCCCTGCGCGCGAGCTCCCGCTCCTCTCGCGGGTCCTGAATCAGGGGGTACTTCTCGACGTCCTGCAGATACTGGTCGAACGAGTCCAGGCCACGGGAGGAAGCAAACATTCGGTCGTCCAGTCCTCGGTCTGCGGGTGGCGACGCCGGCCCCGTCGAAACACCCCCACCGACCGTCGAACAGCACGGCATGGAGGGGGAGTCAGAAGGCTGCGCAGGATGTTTCAGGGTGAAACCGAATGTATAAATGCGTGTTTCCTCGGTCAAAGGTTTTATCACGCAGCTCGCAACTTCAAGCGCCGCAACAAATTCGGCTCACGGCTCCCGAATCGAACCCGTCACGAACTCCGATCTCAGGCTCTCCACGCCCGGCCCCCCGAGCCCAAAGAGGAGGAAGGAGCGGACCCTCGGCGCCGTGAGGTCGATGCGTCGGAAGAGGTCTCCCTCGTGGACATCGCGGGCCTCGAACGCTCCCAGTTCGATGCGTGCGGTACCGGCTCGACGTCGGAAAACGAAGACGGGTACACCGCCTCTCACCACGACCCACCCGCGCACGAACCGGGGCGCGCCCGGAAGCCTCCACACACCCGCCGGGCTCCCCCGCGGCACACCTCCCGGAGCGAGCGGGTCGTCGTCGTCGAGCGCGGCCGATACCCAGACGGGCAGCTCCTCTCCGCTCCGCCAGCGCCGCTGCCGGAACGTCACGAACACACGCCCGCCGATGAGCTGCACGGCATAGGCGAAGGCGCGCAGGAGCGAGGGTGTGAACGGGCTCGCCGCGACGAGGAGGACGAGGGTGATCGCGCACGCCTGCCCCGGCGCGTCGAGGGTGAGGGAGATCAGCCCCACGACGGCGACGTCCTCCGCCAACGAGACGAGGCGGTCGGACGGAGCGACTTCGGCTCCAAGCCAGCGGAGGACCGCGGCCCCGCTCCGGACCCCGTGCGCGATCGAGGCGAGGAGCCCGGCTGCGAGCGTACCAACCACGAGGAAGACCAGCGACTGCCCATCCAGAAGGAGCAGAGCCAGAAGGGCTCCCGAGAGTGGGCGGATGATCGCGTGGAAGGCGTTCCACACCACGGCGACCGGTGGGAAGCGCTCGGTGACGAGCTCGGCGAGGTAGAAGAGCCCGACCATGATGAGTACGCTCGGGGAGTCGAGGTCGCCGAGTGCCCCGGGGAGAGGCATCTCCCACAGACCGAGCGTCGGTGCCGCTCCGATCAGCAGAAGGGTGAGGTAGAGGTCCACGCCCGCCGCGAATGCGAGAGGCGGAAGCGCGAAGAGCTCGGGTGGGAAGGGGAGCGTAGACACGTGCGGTGTGTCAGGCTCGCAGATCGGGCGCGGTGAGTACGAGCACGGCGTTGATGCCACCGAATCCGAACGAGGTGCTGAGCGCAGCACGAACCGGGCCTGCACGGCCGGTACCCCGGACGTACGGCAGGTCGCAGCCGTCGCCCGGCTGCTCGAGATTGACCACGGGCGGCGCCCAACGGTCGTGGATCGTCAGGCCGGTGATCGCGGCCTCGATCGCGCCCGACGCGCCCAGAGCGTGTCCGTGGTACGGCTTCGTCGCGGAGACCGAGATCGCGTCCACCCGATCCCCGAGCGCGGCGCGCAGAACCAGTGACTCGATGCGATCGTTCAGCTCGGTGGACGAGGCGTGGGCGTTCACGTGGTCCAACGAGTCGCACTCGAGCTCCGCGGCGTCCAGCGCGCCGGTGATCGCCGCGGCCGCCATCGAACCGTCGGAGCGTGGAGCGGCCATGTGGTATGCATCGTTGTTCGATGCGTACCCGGCCACCTCCGCGTACACGGTGGCGCCACGGGCGAGGGCGTCGTCGCGGGCCTCCAGGATGACGACGCAGGCGCCCTCTCCCATGACGAAGCCGTCGCGGTCGGCGTCGAACGGTCGACACGCCGCATGGGGTTCGTCGTTGCGGGTGCTCATGGCGCGCAGCGCGGCGAACGCCCCGTAGCAGACCGGCGCGAGCGGGGCCTCGACGCCGCCGGCCAACGCATGGTCCACGACCCCGTCGGCGATCAGGCGCGCCGCCTCGCCGATCGCCATCGTTCCGGCCGCGCAGCTCATCGCGTTCGTCGCGTTCGGACCCGTGACGCCCAGGTGAATGGCGATCTGACAGCTCGCCGCGCCCGCGAAAG
>JANQME010000222.1 GCA_028280205.1 Longimicrobiales bacterium | reverse complement strand
AACCTCTGGCACGGTCCGATCCGCGGGGGCGTCCTCCGGGCCACGCACGTCGTGATCGGGGACGTCGACGGTGGATCGATCGAAGACGCGCACATCCTGATCGGCGACGTCCGCGATGGCCGGGTCCGCGTGCACACCCACGTCGGCCGCATCCTGGGCGGTGACTGCGAGTCCGACCAGCACGCTCCCACGTTCGAGACCCTCGAGCGCTAGGACCGATCTGGCGGGGGACGATCCCCTCGCCTCGGCGCTCGACCGGGCGAGGCGGGGACCGATCCCCGAGGTGAACGCCGTCCCCGAGCATGCACGCCAGACGGTGTCTTGGGGGTCGTCCGGTGGCCCGGGCGCCGAAGGCTGGACGACGCTCATCCCGAGGCGATAACGTGCCCTCGCGAGTCGTTGGAACCGTCGCGGCGGATGCGCCTCGCCACCGGACTGGAGGAGTGGATGTCTCGAAGCAAACGCAGATGCGCGCTGATGGGCGCGCTGGTCGTGATCGCGCTGCTGGCGGGCGGCTGCTCCGTTCGGCAGGGCGACTTCACCGTCATGACCAACCGCATGGTCACGCTCGATCGGGTGGACCTCGACGAGCTGCCGCGTGCGAAGCGCGTCGAGGGCGAGCAGACGAAGCTGATCCAGCTCCTCCTGATCCCGTTTCCGCTCTCCGCCTACCCGACGATCGAGGGCGCCGTGGACGATGCCTTGGACAAGGGCGATGGCGACCTCGTCACCGATTCCGTCATCACGATCACGAACATGCACTTCATCCTCTTCGCGACCCAGAAGATCACCGTCGAAGGGGACGTCGTGCGCACTCGCACGGGGAAGGGGAACTGAACATGACGAGTCGAAGCGGAGCCTCGACCCGGTTCGGGCCGGCGATCGTCCTGGGCGCGCTCCTGACGGCGATCCTCGGATCGGGATGCACCACGAACCACGGTGACTACACGGTCCTCTCGAACAAGCTCGTCCGTTCGTCCAACTTCGAGCTCTCCAAGGCCGATCGGAAGAAGTCCGTCGTGGGCGAGGACGTGGCCCACATCATCCTCTTCTTCCCGACGAAGCAGCAGGTGACGATGGAGGAGGCCGTCGACGACGCGCTCGAGAAGGGGGACGGCGACGTGATGACCGACGCCACGGTCAAGTTCACGAGCTGGTACATCCCCCTCATCTACGGGACGACCAAGTGGGTGGTCGAGGGCGACGTGGTCAAGACGCGCCGGAACTGAGCCGGACGCCACGGACCCCGAAGCCCGGTCGATCGACACTCACCCCCCCGCCTCGTAGACCTCCGTCTCCGGATGGTGGAGCGCCCAGGCGAACCAGTAGGCCTGCACGCCGGCGATCCGCGGAAGGCGCCGCCCGGCGGGGCCGACGAGCGCGCCCTCCTCGACGCGCCAGCGACCGCCGGTGGCGTCGACGAGAACGTCACCCTCGGCCTTGCGCTCCACACGCTCGAAGCGCTCGACGCCCGCGGCGTAGGCACGCACCTCGGCTCCGGCCCGGTAGCGCACCCGCAGGCGGGTGCGGACGCTCCGCCCGTCGACCCGGATGGGATCGCGCGGCGCGACGAGCACCACGCTGCGATCGCCCACGAGGTCCTGCACGAGGTTCCGGCGCGTGAGATCCCGAATCGAGTACGCGCGCGCCACGTCGCCGAGCTCGAGGCCGAAGATGCGCGTCTTGGGCGGCATGCGTGGCGTCGGCCTCACCGGGAACATGGTCTCGGGCGACGCGAAGTAGTCCGCGTAGGCGGCCCCGGGGTCGTACGGTCGTTGGTACCCGGTCTCGAGCGAGAGCACCTGCGTGTCCGGATGCCGCCGGCGCCACTCGCTCCAGGTGGTCACGACGCTCGGCAGCACGCGGAGGCGGATCTCCGGCCCGTCGATCAGCGGTCCGAGCACGGGGCGACCGCTCAGCTGATCCCAGAGCGTCCGCGTCTGCCGGTCGACCATCAGCTTGTTGCTGCGCATCAGCAGCCCCGAGGAGCCGAAGTCGAAGACCCGGCCACCCGTCGCACGCCGGTCGTAGGCGATGCCCGAGCCGCAGAGCGTGCAGTAGGCCAGGGCCACGGGCACGCCGCCGACCGTGTCGTTGGCCATCTCGTGCCAGTCGAGGATCCGGAGGGGGTAGGCCCGCGCGTCGCCGTCGACGACGATGCCGAAGACCGCGTCGCCGGGGCGCAGGTACGTCGCCTCCGCGGCCGGGAGCATGGGCGCATCGTCCAGCGCCGGGATGCCCTCGTAGCCGACGCCGCCCCACACGATCTCCTCCACCCGAATCGTCGACGGCATCCCCGTCGCGAGCAGGGGCCCGAAGGCGGGGTC
>JANQME010000149.1 GCA_028280205.1 Longimicrobiales bacterium | reverse complement strand
GGGGCCATCCTGTCGTGCCCCGGCGTGGGCGTTCCACGACCCCGAGGAGTCGGAGCCGTCCGGAGCCAGACGCGGATTTTTTTCGCAGGAACGGTCATCGCGCTGCCGAAGAGGGTCTCGAGGCCCGCGCGGTTGCGCGAATGCCTTGACGCCGCACCCCACCCGCTTCACTATGTCGATTTACGACAGTCTATTGCCGACATAGTTATGGCGGATCTACACGACCGTGACCTGAAGCACTTTCGGCGACTGCTCCGGCTCTACCCGGCGGAGTTCCGGGACCGATACGCGAGCGAGATGGAAGCGTTCTTCCTTCAGGAGCGGCGCGAGGCGCTCGGTGGTCCGGTCTTCTGGTTGCGGCAGGGATTCGATCACACGGCGGCGGCGTTCGCGATCCGCCGGCGCGGTGGAGGGGGAGGGGGAATGGGTTCCTGGGGAGCAGAAGTCCGTTTGGCGGCACGAGGCCTGGTGCGCGCGCCCGCGTACGCCGGGATTTGTGTATTCACGCTCGCCCTCGGTGTCGCGGCGACCACGGCTGCGTTCACCGTCCTGGATCGCGTCGTCCTCAGGCCGTTGCCGTACCCGGAGAGCGACCGCCTCGTCGTGGTCGGCTCGGAGTTTGCGCACGACCCGGGTCAGGTCGGGGCACTCTCGGTGCGGCAGCTCGAGGATCTCGTCGCGAATCCCGGACCGGCAGAGGTCGTGACCGGCGTAACCTACGAGCGACGTACCGTACTCGGGCTCGGGGATCCGGAGCGACTCGACATCAAGCGCGTCGGCCCGGGGTTCTTTGAGCTGCTCGGCGCTCGCCCCGTCGTAGGTCGCCTGCTCGGTGACCTCGACCAGCAGGTCGGTGCGCCCGCCACGGTGGTGATCGGGTACGGCTTCTGGCGGGAGCGCTTCGGTGGAGACCCCGAGGTGGTGGGCCGAACGATCGCGATCGACGGGGAGCTGCACACGATCGTGGGCGTCCTTTCCCGGGAGTTCGTGCTCCCGGAGTCGGCCGCGGACAGAAGCTCGATCTGGGCCCCGGCTCGATACTCGGCAAGGGTCACCAGCGCGCGGGCGTTCGGGATCAGCGGCTTTGCGCGCCTGCGTGAAGGCGTGGGACCGGAGGCGATGGAAGCCTACGTGGACGGTCGATTCCGCGAGATCCACAGCTTCCTCGAGGGCGGCGTCGTGCGAGACTATCGCCGGTCGGTCGTGGGCGAGATCTCGAGCCGCCTGCGCAGCGCGCTGGCCGGGGTGGCGCTCCTGCTCCTCATCGCGTGCGTAAACGTGGCCAGCCTCATGCTCACCCGCGCGCGCAGCAAGGAACGTGAGCTCAGCGTGCGGGTCGCGTTGGGTGCGGGCCGGGTCCGACTCCTGCGCCAGCTCCTGACGGAGGCCGGCCTCGTCGCGCTCGCGGGCGGTGCACTCGGGGCAGGGCTCGCGATCTGGGCGGTGGAGGTCTTCCGGGCCAACGCGCCGGTTACCCTGCCGCGCCTGGCGGAGATCGCGGTGGATGGCCCCGGTCTCGTCGTCGTAGCGGCGCTGTCCCTCTTCACCCTGGTCGCTGCAGGGGTCGTGCCGGCGGTGGTTGCCGTGCGACGCGCCCAGGAGGATGTGGTGGGCTCCGACGCCAGGGTGACGCAGAGCCGCTCGGACGCCCGCGCCCGGGGAGGACTCGTCCTCGCCGAGACGGCCCTCGCGGTGGTCGTCGTGGTCGGCTCCGGCCTGTTGGCCAACGACCTGATCCGGCTGAGCGCCGAAGACCGTCGCTTCACCCCCGAGGGGCTCACGAGCGTGTCGCTCGACCTCGCCGGTCGCGAGCGCGATCCCGAGGCCATCAACCGATTCTGGACGGCGCTGGTCGACGCCGCCGAGGCCGAGCCCGGCGTGACACGGGCCGCGGTCACGAGTCTGCTCCCGTACGACGGCGTGTCGACCATGCAGAGCCTGGAGCCCGAGGGGCTCGGAGACGAGGCGTTCGTGGTGACGGTGACCGTAAGCGACGCGTACTTCGACCTGATGGGGATCCCGATCGTCGAAGGGCGTCCCTACTCCGAGACCGAGATGGAGTCCGGCGCGCCCGTGGTGCTCGTGAACGAGGCCTTCGTCCGGAGCTTCTGGCGGGACGGTGCCGGAGTGGGCAGGACGGTGCTCGACGGCGGCTCGTCGGAAGACGACGCGACCACGTACACCGTCGTCGGGGTCGTGGCGGATCTTCGCACGACTCCGGGAGCCCCGGCTCCTCCTCAGGTCTTCTTCGGCATGCGCTCCGAGCCTCGCGCTCGAATGCACCTCGTCGTGGCGGGAGGCGCCGGTGACCCGGGGCTGATCGGCGGGCTGCGCGAGGCCGTCTGGGCCCTCCAGCCCGACCTGCCCATCGGGCGGACCATGAGCGTGCTCGACGTCGCGACGGGTCGACTCGATCGACCCCGCTTCTACGCGGGCCTCTTCGGTGGATTCGCTGCTCTGGCGCTTCTGCTCGCCCTGGTCGGGGTCTACGGCACCACGGCGTACGCGACGCGCTCGCGGGCGCGGGAGATCGGGATCCGCATGGTCCTCGGCGCGAAGCGGAACGAGCTCGTTCGATCGGTCGTTTCCTCGACTGCGAAGGTGATCGCCGCGGGGGTGATCGTCGGCGCGATCGTAGCCGCCTTCGCGTCGCGTGCCATGTCCGAGGTCCTCCTCTATGTGACGCCATGGGACCTCGTCACCTACGCGGCGGTGGGGGTCCTGGTCCTCGCCACCGGAGTGTTGGCCGCGGCTCATCCCGCGATCCGGTGGAGCCGCGTCGACCCCGTCACGACGCTCAGGCAGGAGTAGAACGCATGACCACACGCACGCTCCAGATCCTGCTGGCCCTCATCGATGGGCCGCTGCACGGGTACGGCATCCGCCAGTCCGTGCGCGAGCGCACAGGTGGGGAGGTCGTTCTCGGCTCGGGCACGCTCTACGAGGCGGTGGATCGACTGGCCGCCAAGGGGTGGCTCGAGGAGGTCGCCACTCCACCCGACGAGCCGAAGTCCGGAGGGCCGCCCCGTCGCTTCTACGCCCTCACGTCCGATGGGCGGCTCGAGCTGAGCCGGGAGATCGAACGTCTGGATGCGGTCGTGAAGTTCGCCCGCGGCCGGGAGCTGATTCGAGGAGGTTGAGAAGGGATGGTGGGGAGGCACAGGTCGCCGTTGTAGCTTCTCCGGCAGTCTCGGACCCTCCAACCCCCCGTTCCGATATGGTGACTCTCCGTAGATGGGCGACGCTGTCGCTGGCCGTCGTCGCGGCTGCGTGCGGCGACGACGACGGGGTCGAGCCCCTGGCATCCGCGACGTCACAGCTCTGCAGTGAGGTCAGCGGGGTGGAGGCGGTCTACTGGGACCTCATCAACGGCGTGCCGAGAGGGGACCTGCCATCCACGGCCTTCACGATCCCGTTCACGATCGACTTCACCCAGAGCCCGTACTCCAATTCGACCAGCCTCCTCCTGGGCTTCATGGTGCCGCAGGGCTGGACCGTCTTCGACGCCGTCGACGTGTCGGGGTTCGGTATTCCCGGGACGGCCGCCGGCGCGGACCTGATCCGGGCCGATCGCCGGGCCGTCTGGCGCTACATGCTGAACGCACAGGTCACCGGTGGCTTCACGTCGGCGGGTATCCTGGACGCGGAGATCAACACCACGACGAACCTCGTGGGTAGTTCCGGCCCGAGTACGGTCGAGTGCGAGTTCAGTCTTCAGCGGACCGGGATCGTCGGCCCCGAGTCGATCACTGCGAAGCTCGTGCGCGCCGGTGACTTCACGATCTTCGCGCGGACCCACGTCATCATCGTCCAGGGCGTGAGCGCCTCGTACAGCAGCTTCATCTCGGTCGCGCCGACCGCCGAGTCGGGCCAGCTCATCACGGACATTTACGTTCCGATGATCACACAGCTCTACGGGGGCGGATCGGAGCCGGCGGCCTGTGCCGACGGCGTCGACAACGACGGAGATACGGCCATCGACTTCCCGAGTGACACGCAGTGCAGCAGTCCGGGGGACGACGACGAGTCGACGTGATGTCGTTGTGCGCCGGATGGGTGGCGGTGAAGTCGCTTCACAACCCGGCGTTGATGAGGAACGTCGCCGCGAACGCCACGATGGCGTAGAGCTCGGGAAACACCGCCAGCACCAGCGTCTTACCGAAGACGTCGTATCCCGAGCCGATGCCCGCGATGCCGTTGGCGCAGATCTGGCCCTGCCGGAACCCGGAAATCAGCGAGACCAGCCCGAGGGCGAACCCGGCCGCCAGGATGGCTGTGCCCTGGAGAACGGACGTCTCGGCCGATAGGACGCCCGACGTGTCGATCAGGAAGAACCCGGCGAACCCGTACAGGCCCTGGGTGCCCGGGAGGGCGCTCAGCAGCATGTAGCTGCCGAAGGCGTCCTCGTTCTTCTTGAGGGCGCCGATGGTGGCGTTGCCGCCCATGGAGACGCCGACCGCGCTTCCCACTCCGGACAGGCCGATCATCAGGGCCAGCCCGACGTAGGCGAGAATGATCCCAGCTTCCATGTGCGTACGCCCCTTTCGTTGTCTATGCGTGATTCTCGTGCGCGGACAGGGGTCTGTACGGTTTCCCCCCGCCCGTGAAGCCGGCGTTCTTGTAGAACTCGACGAAGGTCAGGCGCATCGGGTGCACGAAGGCCCCCAGAGACGCGATCAGCAGATTGAGTCCGTGCCCGACCACCAGGACGAAGAGGAAGAGGACCGGCCCGATGACCGGCCCCACGTCCCACAACTGCAGGCCGACGTCGTTGACGACGAACCCGAGAATCGCGCTCGAGATGCCCAGCGCGAACAGACGGATGTAGCTCAGGAGGTCGCCGAAGATGCCGGTGATGCCGTAGAGCTCCCAGAGCCCCTTTCCGAGGCGTCCGAGCAGGCCCTCCTCGGGATCGTTGAAAAAGAGGATCAGGACCACGCCGGTCCAGGCCGTCCAGGTGGAGACACCGGTGGCCCACTCCAGGAGCCCGAGGTCCAGCAGGCTCAGGATCAGGATGATCCAGCCCACGCTGGACACGGCATGCTGCCCCCCGAACTGGCGCCCCCGTCGGTACGCACGCAGGGTCAGCCCGAACAGGATCTGAACGAGTCCGAGGGCCAGGGCGAGCCGGAAGACCCGGTCGCTGTCCATCATGAGGGCCCGGACGCTCTCGAGGACGGCCCAGTCGGCTTGGAGGAGGTCGATGCCGAAGAGGGTCCCGGTCAGGATCCCGAAGACGATGGTGGCCAGGCCGAGGATCTGGACCAGCGTGAGGATCGGGACGTGCTCGTCTTCCGCCCTCCACTTCCAGATCGTGGCTCCCACCACCAGGACCAGTCCGTAGCCTGCGTCGCCCAGGCAGAAGCCGAAGAACATCATGAAGAACGGAGCGAAGAAGGGCGTCAGATCCATCTCGCCGTACGAGGGCAGGGCGAACAGCCGGCCGATAGGCTCGAACAGACGCGCGAACGGTGAGTTCTCGAGCAGGATCGGGGGCGCGTCGCGCGGGGTCGGCCGGCCCGACAGAAACGCGATCTCGTTCGCCTCGCAGAAGCCCTCCACCTCTTCGCTCCGGTTCTCCGGAACGAACCCCTCGAGCACGGCGACGCTCCCTTCCGCCTCCTTCCGGGTGTTCTGCACGACCGAGTTGAGCTGGTGGGCGCGTTCGGTCTCGCGTAGCGCGGACGCGACGGCGTCCAGGCCGGAGGCGGCGTACTGATCGAAACGGGCCTCCAGCGACTCGATCCTCCGCTCGACGTGCGCCGTCCTCTCTTCGAGCTCCGACAGCGAAACGGTCGGCGTGGGCCACTCCTCGGCGTCGATGCCCACCGTGTCGTCGGTCTTCGTGAGGACGACGAAGTGGACGTCCGGGCGACCGGAGTGGACGACCTCCAGGGGATAAGCCTTCGACCAGGAGGACTGGAAGTCGCTTTCCGGGGCCGAGAAGAAGCGCACCCGTACACCGGCTCGCTCGAGCTGCTCCAGCCGTGCGATGTCGTAGTCGCCCCACGGATGCAGCAGCTCCGTCTCCGTCCGCAGCGCGTGACGTTCCTGCTCGAGCTCCTCTAGCTCCTTCCGTTCCTCGTGGAAGCGCCGGACGATCTCCAGCCCGTCTCGGGCCGTCAGGTGGAGATCGGGGCTGCGCGGCCCCTGCCTCGGCCGCAGGGCGCGAAGGGTTTCGCGGATCTCCTTCTGCAGCTCGATACCCCCCAACAGCTCCTCCGAGGGCTCCCCCTCCTGGCCGCTGACATGCAGGACGCCCATGTCCCTCAGGCCGAGCAGGAAGTCCGCGTACTCGGAGCGATGCACGAGGAACACGTACTTCCTCATCGGAACGATCATGAAGCCCTCCGACTCGAGTCCCTGCGCCTCTTCACGATCTTCTGGGCCGCCTTCGCCAGATTCTCCGCGTCCTCCAGGTATCGGGTGATCTTCCGGATCGCGTCCTCGTATTCGGGGATCTGGACCTTTTCGTACAGGTTGACCTTCTGCGTCGTCCGCTTCCGGGCGTGATCGAGCAACTCCATCCTCCGAACCAGGAGCTTCCGACGGATCGTCAGGGCCGCCCAGCCTTGCAGCAGCGCGATCCCGGCCGGGAACCAGGCGGGGCGGGCGAACAGCGAGTACGGCCGAACCTCGAAGTCGACGCCGTCGAGAACCGGGATCCGCACTCCGGCGATCTTCTCGATCCGCGTGCGGACCCTCTCGATCCCGACGAGCGAGAAGTCCATCTCGTCCCACAGGGGAGCCATCGGGGCGTGGACCTCCCGCTTGCAGGCCAGGAGGCGTGCAGTCTCTTCGGCGTCCCGCTTCGCCTTCTTCACCTCGACCCGCAGCGCCGCCTCCTTGCTTTTCAGGATGGGCAGCGCGTCCTCACGCATGCGGAGCTGCCGGCGCATCTCCTGCAGCGAGGTCTTGTTGTATTGGAATCGGACCGCCATTCCCGTCTTCCGGTGCTGAGCGCCGCACGGCGCCGTCGTGTCCTATGCGTCGTCGGGCCAGTAGGTGTCCACCAGTTGCTGCTTGATCCCGACCTCCTCCGGCGAGAAGTACTGGCCGAAGAGCTCCCAGGCCCGATCCAGCATCCGGTCCGGCCCGACGTTCACGTCGATGGCGAGCAGATCACGGGAGTAGTCCCGGGCGAAGTCCAACGTCCGTTCGTCGTAGTGCGTGAGATCGAAGCCGTTCTCCAGCTTCGTGCGCGCGTTGGCTGCGTCCGCGTAGAGGCGCACCGCGGCGTTCATCACCTGCGGATGATCCTCCCGGGTCTTCCGGCCGATCACGAGCTGCTTCAGCCGCGACAGACTCCGGAAGGGATCGACGATCACCTTCCCGACCTCGGTGTCCCGACGGAGAAAGAGCTGCCCCTCCGTGATGTAGCCGGTGTTGTCGGGGATCGCGTGCGTGATGTCGCCCCCCGAGAGGGTGGTCACCGCGACGATCGTGATGCTGCCACCCGCCTTGAACTGGGCGGCCTTCTCGTAGATCCTCGCCAGATCGCTGTAGAGCGATCCGGGCATGCTGTCCTTCGACGGGATCTGGTCCATGCGGTTCGACACGATGCTCAGTGCGTCGGCGTAGAGCGTCATGTCGGTCAGCAGCACCAGCACCTTCTCCTTCTTCTCGACGGCGAAGTACTCCGCCGCCGTGAGCGCCATGTCGGGGACCAGGAGACGCTCCACGGGCGGGTCTTCGGTCGTGTTCATGAAGACGACGATGCGGTGCAGGGCCCCGGCGTTCTCGAAGCTGTTCCTGAAGTAGAGGTGGTCGTCGTTGGTCAGGCCGATGCCGCCGAGGACGATCTTGTCGGCCTTTGCCCGGAGCGCGACCAAGGCCATGACCTGGTTGAACGGCTGGTCCGGGTCCGCGAAGAACGGGATCTTCTGTCCTGTCACGAGCGTGTTGTTCAGATCGATCCCGGCGATCCCGGTCACGTTGAGCTCGGACGGCCGCTCGCGCCGCACCGGGTTCACCGAGGGGCCGCCGATCTCCCGGGGCTCGCCGTCCGGCTCGGGGCCGCCGTCGATGGGATCCCCGTAGGCGTTGAAGAAGCGGCCCGCCAAGGCGTCCCCCACCCTCAGGTTGGGTGCCCGGCCGAGGAAGACCACCTCGGCGTCCGTGGGAATGCCCTCGGTGCCCGCGAACACCTGGAGGGTCACCTCGTCGCCCACGATCTTCACCACCTGGGCGGGCCGTCCGGCGACCATGGCCAGCTCCTCGTATCCGACACCCTCGGCCTTCACCGTGCAGGTGGCCTTGGTGATCCGGTCGATCCGGGTGTAGATGCGCTGGAAGGCACGCGTCGGGGTCCTGCGCTTCCGGCGCGGAGGCACGCTCGCGGCTCGGATCACGGTCCGACCTCCACGGCCTCGGCCCTCCGCTCCTCCAGGATCTCCTCCAGTCTCTTCTCGAAGCTCTCGAAGTCCGGCGACCCGAACGCGGCGTAGTTCATCTGCTTGAGCGTGTTGATCACCCGCTTGAAGTAGGGGTTGGCGTCCTCGTAGCCGTCGAAGGCCAGCTCGGCGCGCACGGTGTCCAGGACTGCGCGGACCATGTACTCCTGCCGTTCCAGGGGCGTTCGCGCGTCCACGGCGTCGAAGGCGTTCTGCTGGAGGATGACCTCGTCGACGATCTCCGAGCGCCAGAACGCGAGGTGGGTATCGATCGACACCCCGTCGTCGCCGAGGATGTTGATCTGCTCGGCGGCCTCCCGGCCTCGCAGCAGGACGCTCTTGAGCTCGTCCACGTTGTCGAGCCAGTCGGGCGCGATCCGAGCACGGAGCGTTTCCCGCAGCTCCGGATACTCCAAGTACTTCGAGTAGCTCTCGATGGGATCGACGGCCGGGTACCGCTTGCTGTCGGCACGCCGCTGCGAGAGGGCGTAGAAGCAGCGCGCGACCTTCTTCGTGGACTCCGTTACGGGCTCCTTGAGGTTGCCACCCGCGGGCGACACCGTGCCGATGAGGGTGATGGATCCCGTGCGTCCGTCGTTGAGGCGGACGATGCCCGCGCGCGAATAGAAGTTCGAGATGATCGCGGACAGATCCATCGGGAAGGCGTCGGGCCCGGGCAGCTCTTCCATGCGGTTCGACATCTCCCGGAGTGCCTGCGCCCAGCGGGAGGTCGAGTCGGCGAGCAGGAGTACCTTGAGCCCCATCGACCGGTAGTACTCGGCGATGGTCATCGCGGTGTAGACCGACGCCTCCCGGGCGGCCACCGGCATGTTGGACGTGTTGGCGATGATGGTGGTCCGCTCCATGAGCTTGCGGCCGGTCCACGGGTCGTCGAGCTCAGGAAACTCCGTGAACAGGTCGACGACCTCGTTGGCCCGTTCTCCACACGCGGCCACGATCACGACGTCGGCCTCCGCCTGTCTGGAGATCGCCTGCTGGAGCACCGTCTTGCCGCTGCCGAAGGGGCCGGGGATGAATCCGGTGCCGCCCTCGACGATCGGATTCAGCGTGTCGATGATCCGAACGCCCGTCTCCAGCAGTCGGAAGGGGCGTGGCTTGTCGCGGTAGACCCTCAGGGCTCTCTTCACCGGCCACCTCTGGACCATGGTCACCGGCACGCCGTCCCCGCGCTCGCTGCGGAGCGTGGCCACCGCGTCGGAGATCCGGCGTGGTCCCGGGCGAACCAGGGACTCGACCGTGTAGCGGCCCGAGAGCTCGAACGGGACCATGATCCTGTGCGCGATGCCGTTCTCCAGAACCTCGCCCAGGGAGTCCCCGGCGCGGACCCGGGCGCCTGACGTCACGAGCGGCCGGAAGTCCCATTCCCGGGTCTCGTCCAGGGCGGGGGGATACTCGCCACGCCTCAGGAAGACGCCGGTCATGGCGTCCAGGTCGTGCATCAGGCCGTCGTAGTTCCGCGAGAGGATCCCGGGCCCCAGGGTGGCCTCCAGCATGTGGCCCGCGAACTCGACGCTCGCCCCGGCCCGCAGTCCGCGGGTGCTCTCGAAGACCTGCACGTACGCACGGTCGTGAAGCACCTCGATCACCTCCGCCATGAGGGGCGTTCCCTCGTGGTGGATGAAGCAGATCTCGTTCTGGGCGACGGGCCCGTCCGTGCGGACGTGCACCAGATTCGAGATGATGCCCTCGACGGCGCCCCGGGTCGGGTCGATCGCCGCCTTCATGCGACGGCGGCTCCCGGGAGTGCCACCGAGCGCTCCATGCGCCGGAGGGCGCGGTCGACGCCTGCGGTGCCCCGGTCCGCGTCCAGGCGTAGCCAGCGGTCGAGCATCCGCGCCTTGAGGAAGTACCCCAGCACGATGTCGACGGAGAAGTAGTGGAACGTGTTGAGCTCGTCGATGACGCTCCACTTCACGTGGTCGATGGCGCGTTCGCGTTTGAGGAGATCGTCGCGTTCGAGTGCCAGCAGGAGTGCGCTCACCCAGGGGAGCTCCTTCGAGAGGCCGAAGTCCCGGGCGGCGGAGTGCCGCAGCGCCTCCGCGACCTCGCCCACTCCGATGGTGGACGCCCCTCGCTCGTCGCCGAACTCCCGCGCGTTCCATGCCGCCAGGAGGCTTCTCACGTTCCGCTCGAAGCGAAGCCACTCGTGCAGGAACCCGTGCGTCTTCTCCAACGCGTATTCGTAGTAGAGCCGGGCCAACTGATCGACCCACGAGAGGTCCGGCCAGAGCGGGGTGTCGTCGCGGTATGCCCGGACGAAGCGCGTCACGTAAGGAGGCACCCGGGCTGCATCCGCTTCCCCAGACTCCAGCTCCTCGGACCCCAGTTCCTCGGGGGTGAGCGTTCCGAGGGGGTCCCAGGGCTCGTCGGTTCCGCGCAGAAGCCGAAGCAGATTGTGGTTGTCGTGGTGCAGGAGCAGCAGACGGAGGAGGCGGGCGTCCGTCGCGTGGAGCGCGGTCCCAAGCTCCTCCACCAGCTCCGACAGCTCGACCGGGGCCCTGGTCTGCTCCAGGGCGAGATCCGGAAGCCCGGAAACCAGACAGTGGTAGTCGCGTCGCCTCACGCCTCGTCTCCGAACAGAAGCGCCCGAGTGCGGGGACGGAGGTAGTCGGCCAGGAACGTCTCGAAGTCCTCATCGGTGAAGGAAACGACCCAGCTTCCCTCCACAGGCCCGATGCGGAAGCCCCGGTCGAGCTCGTGATCCACGTCGATGCGGAAGCCCCGGTCCAGGACCTCCCTCGACCTCGCCGACAGGTAGTCCCGAAGCGCCTCGTCCTGGTCGGGAGGCAGAAGCACGGCCAGATCGACGCCGACGTCCGATGCGTTCCAACTCCGCGCCAGCGTCAGGATCAGCTCCTTGATGAAGTCCTCGTCGGAGAACGCGCGCCGGACCGGCTCCGAGATCGCGCTGGAGACGACGTGATCTCGGACCCGCTGCTTCAACGCATCGAGTGCCTGCTCGGTGGAGAGCCTCAGCTCGGACGCGACGTTCTGCTCCAGCTCCTCGGCGTCCGCCCGAGCACGCGCCCGGATCTCCAACGCCTCCCTCTCGGCGTCCGCACGGATCTCCGCGGCGTCGCGCTCCGCATTGCGAATGAGAGCGGAGGCCGCCTCTCGCCCCTTCGCGACACCCTCCTCGTAGACCTTGTCCAGCAGCGCCTGGAGCTTGGAGTCGATCGTCATGGAGCGGGCCGGACGGAGGGACTCGGGGCCGAATGGGTGGCGACAGATCGGTGGTTCGTCAATCCCGCGCGAACGTTCTGTCGAGGGCAACGCGCTTGTGACTTAAATGTATTCATGAAAATGAGATACGTCCGCTATCGTTCGGGCTTCGATCGCCGAGGCCGACCTCACCGGAGCCCCGATGCCGAAGGAATGGAGGAGCGCGGCCGCCGCCGCGGACGAGGTGGTACACCACATCCGCAGCGGAGACCGGGTCTTCGTACACGGTGCCGCCGCGACGCCGACGCCCCTGCTCGAGGCGCTCGCGCGCCGGACCGACCTCGAGGGTGTGCGACTCTACCATCTCCACCTCTCGGGGCCGATCCCCTTCGCGGATGAGCGCCACGAGCGAAGCCTCGTCTCGAACTCGCTCTTCACCGGCCCGGCACTCCGAAGGCCGATCGCCGAGGGACGCGCCGACTTCATCCCCGTCTTCCTGAGCGACATCCCCGCCCTCTTCCGGAGCGGGGTGATCGCCCTCGACGTCGCGCTCCTCCAGCTCTCGCCGCCGGATCGCCACGGGTACTGCTCGCTGGGGCCCTCCGTGGATGCGGCCCTCGCCTCGTCACGAACCGCCCGGACGGTTCTCGCCGAGATCAACGACCGGATGCCACGCACGCACGGCTACAGTGCGGTGCCTTTCGCATCGGTCGATCACTTTTGCGTCACCGATCGACCGCTCCTCGAGCACGAGGTGAAGCCCGAGTCCGAGGCCGAGGCTCGCATCGGTGAGTTCATCGCCGACCTCGTCGAGGACGGCTCTACCCTCCAGGTCGGGATCGGCGGGATTCCCGACGCGGCGCTCGCGCGGATGGGCCAGAAGCTCGAGCTCGGCGTCCATACCGAGATGTTCTCGGACCGGATGGTCGACCTCATGGAGGGTGGGGCCGTCACGAATGCGCACAAGAAGGTCCACCAGGGTCGGACCACCACGAGCTTCGTCGCCGGCTCGCAGCGGCTGCTCGACTTCGTCGACGACAACCCGTTGATCGAGTTCCATCCGTGCGATCGCACGAACGACACCTCGCTGATCCGGAAGAACCCACGGGTGGTGGCGATCAACTCGGCGATCGAGATCGACCTCACCGGACAGGTGTGCGCGGATTCGATCGGCCACCGGATCTTCTCGGGGATCGGGGGGCAGATGGACTTCATTCGCGGTGCCGCGCTGTCGCCGGGCGGAAAGCCGATCATTGCGCTGCCGTCCACCGCGGCCGGCGGGCAGGTCTCTCGCGTCACTTCGGAGCTCAATGCCGGCGCGGGCGTCGTCACCACGCGCGGCCACGTGCACTGGGTCGTCACCGAGTACGGTGCGGTCAACCTGCACGGGCTGAACCTCCGCCAGCGGGCGGAGGCGCTGATCTCGATCGCGCACCCCGACGTGCGCGCAGACCTGCGTGCCGAGGTCCGCGAGACACGGCGCTTCGTGATCGGCTGAGTGTGAGCTTCGTCGCAGATGACGAAGTCCGGCTCTCCATTCCAACCATCTCTATATTGTCGTCGTCGTATACGATATCAACGTCACGGCCGCAGGAGGTGGGAAGGGGATGGCGACGCGAGAGCTGGAAACGCTCGTTCTGCTTGCGATCGAACGACTCGGTGACGGCGCGTACGGCGTGGCCGTGCGCGACGAGCTCGAGGACCGAATCGGACGTCGGCTGAGCCGTGGCGCGGTCTACACCGCCCTCCGACGACTCGAGTCGAAAGGGTGGATCGAGGGTCGGCTCGGTGAGGTGACGAGGGTCCGCGGCGGCCGGGCGAAGCGCTACGTCTCGCTCACGAGCTCCGGTCGGGCGCAGCTCCGAAGCGCGCTCGCGGACCTCGATCGGATGCGGGAGGGCCTCGAGGGGCTCGGGCCGGAGTCGGTCGCGTGATCCTGTCCCGGGCGCTGCGCCTCCTGCTGGAACGCCTCCTCGGCCCCGGGGATGCCCATCACCTCGGCGACCTGGACGAGGAGTTCGCGCGGCGCTTCCCGGCACCCTCCTTCCACGCCGAGCTCTGGTACTTCCGGGAGGTCGGCTCACTGGTCGCTGCCCGCCTTCGCAACGGACCCCCGCCCTCGAGCGGCACCTCCCTGAGGAGAAGCTCCATGATCGACTCGATCCGAAGCGAGCTCCAGCTCGCGGTTCGCCGTCTTCGCCGCGCCCCCATGGTTCCCGCCGTGATCGTCGGCACGCTCGGGGTCACGCTGTCGGTCGTGCTCGTGATGTTCGCCGTGGTGGACGTCGCCTTCCTCCGTCCCCTGCCGTACCACGACGCGGACCGGTTGGTGCGGCTGCACACCGGATTCGACGGGGGCTCGAGCTCGGTCGACGCCATCTCGCCACTGAACCTCCGAGGAGTGGAGGAGGCGAACGCGGTGATCGAGGGCGCCGGCGCCTGGTCGATGGGGGAGACGGTGCTTCGCACCGATGGGCGCGACCCGGTGCGCGTCGACGCACCGCGGGCCTCCGTGTCCCTCCTGCCCGTCCTCGGCCTGACGCCGGAGAGAGGTCGATGGTTCGTCGAGGAGGAGGGCGTACCCGGGCAGGATCGAGCGGTCGTTCTGAGCCACGGGTATTGGACCCGGGCGTACGGCGCCGACCCGGAAGCGGTGGGGCGCAGCATCGAGCTCGACGGGGCCGAGTATCGGATCGTAGGGGTCGCCCCGGCCTCCGGGATGGTCCCGCGCGATGCGGATATGTGGCGGGCGCTCGCACTCGGTCCGGAGTGGTACGATCAGGACCGGTGGGGGTGGCAGTTCCTCGGTGCGGTGGCTCGTCTGCGGCCGGGGATCGACGTCGATGTGGCGAAGACCGAGCTCGATCGCGGAATCGTCGCAACCTCGTCGCGCGCTGCTGAAAACGGTCAGGTGCAGGTGCTCGAATCGCTGCGCGGCGACCTCGTCGGGGAGGTCCGTTCGGGGCTTCTGATTCTCGCCGCGGCCGTCCTGCTCCTCCTTGCGATGGCGTGCCTGAACATCGTCGGCGTCCTCGTCGCTCGGGCCGAGACTCGACGTCGGGAGTTCGGAATGCGTCGCGCGCTCGGTGCGGGTGGAACCTCGCTCGTTCGACTGGTCGCGGCCGAGACGGTCGTCATGAGCGTGCTTGGCGCTGCGCTCGGCTTCGGCCTCGCGACCGCGGGGCTCGCCCTGCTCGAGCGATCGGAGATCGACGCGATCGCCAGGCTCTCCGCGCTCGGTCCGCTCACGATCGACCATCGGGTCGTCCTGACCGCGTTGGCGCTGCTGACCGGCGTAACCGCCGTGTTCGGCACGGCGCCGCTTGTCACGGCGCTCGGTATTCAGCCGGCGGGGGCGTTGGGAGGCTTCTCGACGCGCGGCTCGACGGTCCGCGCCTCTCGGCTTCGCGGGGTGCTGGTCGTCGCGCAGATCGGACTCACGAAGGTTCTCCTGCTCTCGGTTGCGACGGCCACCGGAGCGTACCGAGCCACGACCTCGGGTGAGCTCGGCTTCCGACCCCAGGGCGTCGTCGCACTGGGGGTCGAGCTGCCGGCCGGGGTCTCTCGAGACGAGGCTTTCGCCTTCTATCGAGATGCGCCCGAGCTCCTCACGGAGATCTCGGGCGTGGAAGCGGTGGGTGGGGTGCAGACGCTTCCGCTCGAGGGCATCGGGTGGTCGGCCAGCTTCACGATCGAGTCGCCGGATCGTCCCGATCAGCGGCCGGGCGCGAATATGCGCCCGACCGTGCCCGGCTACTTCCAGGCGGTGGGGATTCCGGTGGTCGAGGGTCGGGTGTTCGACGAGCGGGACGTCGACGGGGCGACCCCCGCGGTCGTGATCGACGAGGCGGTCGCCGAGATCTACTTCCCGGATGG
>JANQME010000025.1 GCA_028280205.1 Longimicrobiales bacterium | reverse complement strand
CTGCTCAACTTCCTCGACCTCCGTGCCCGCGCCCGCTCGTTCGAGCGGTTGGCGGCCATCGGGCCGGGCGGCAGCGTCCTCTTCGAGAACGCGGAGACGGGGACGGAGCTCGTCGCGACGGTGTGCGCCACGGCGGACTTCTTCGAGCTCCTGGGCGTCACGCCCGTCCTCGGTCGGCTCTTCCTTCCCTCCGAGTACGAATCGAGCTCGGGCGCGGTGTTCCTCGTCACCTACGGGGCGTGGCAGCGGCGCTACGGCGGCGACCCCGGCGTCGTCGGCTCGAGCCTCGACCGGGAAGGGGCCGATGCCTCGATCGTCGGCGTGCTTCCGCCCGACTTCGAGCCTCCCGAAGCGCTGGTGCCCACCGCTGCGGACTTCTGGATGCCGTTGCAGCCCGACCGGCCTCGGTACGCCGCGCGCGGACGGCGGAGCGTCGCGGGGCTCGGCAGGCTGGCTCCGGGCGTCACCGTGGACGACGCACGCGCCGAAGCGACCGCGATCGCCGAAGCGCTCGCAATCGAGTTTCCGGACGGAAACGTCTACCCCGACGGGTCGTGGTTCGGAATCGGTGTGAACGGGCTGCACGCCGACACCGTCGGTACGGTCGGGCGCACCCTCTCGATCTTCCTCTCGGCCGCCGCGCTCCTCCTGCTGCTGGCGGGCATGAACGCCGCGACCCTGCTGCTGGCCCGGGCGCTCGACCGCGAACGCGAGCTGGGCGTGCGGACGGCGCTGGGCGCGCGACGTCTGCGTCTCGCGCGCCTCCTCCTCGTCGAGGCGCTCCTCCTCTCGCTGGTCGGAGGCGCGGTCGGAGTCGGGCTCGCCTTCGTCGGCGTGGAGCTCTTCCACGCCTTCGCACCCCGGTCGATTCCGCGCCTCGACTCGATCGCGGTCGACGGGCGCGTACTCCTCGCCGCGGCGGCGGTGACGATCGCGAGCGGCGTGGCGGCCGGACTGCTCCCGGCGCTGCGCCTGGGTTCGAGCGGGCCGTGGACCCGCCTCCACGGGAGCGGGCGCGGAGCATCCGAGCCTGCGTCCCGCCTGCGCAGCCTGCTCGTCGGTGCGCAGCTCGCGGTGGCCGTGGTACTGCTCTCGGGCGCGGGGCTCCTCTTCAACTCCTTCGTGCGCCTCGTCACGGTCGAGCCGGGATTCGATCCCGATGGGCTCGTCGCGATGAACGTGGTCGTGAAGCGGCCGGGCGCACCGGAGGACGAGGCCTCCTGGCAGGGGTGGGATCGCGTGCTGGATGAGATGTCGCGAGTCCCCGGTGTGCTCGCGTTGGGCGGAACGTCGAACACGCCCTACCAGTCACCGAACTGGGCGCCGAGGATCCTCCTGCCGGACGACCCCGACGACGCGTGGCGCGAAGGGATCACGGGCTACGCGGTGACGCCCGGATACTTCGAGGCGCTCGGGGCGCGCCTGGTTTCCGGTCGGGACTTCACCGGAAGCGACCGAGCCGACGGCGAGGGCGTCGTGATCGTGAACGAGGCGTTCGTCCGCACTCAGCTCGGGGCCGTCGACCCGCTCGGGATCGTGCTCAGCAGCCGGCGCGGCGAGCAGGTCACCCCGGTGCGCATCGTCGGCGTGGTGGAGGACATGGTTCAGACCCGGGCGGAAGAGGGGGCGCGGGCTGCGGTGTACCGCCCACACACGCAGGTGGAGTGGCCGTGGGTGAACGTCGTCGTGCGCTCCCGGATCCCCGCCGCCGAGCTCGTGCCTGAGCTTCGGCGTGCCGCGATGCGCATCAACGCGGTCGTCCCTCCCCGCCGGACGACGACGCTCCGGGACCGGATCGCCGAGACGCGCACCAGTCCGCGGTTCCGGACCTTCCTGATCGGCGGCTTCGCGGCCGTGGCCCTCGCGCTGGCCGCGGCGGGGCTCTACGGCTCGCTGGCACACCTCGTGCGCCGCCGTCGGAGGGAGCTGGGCGTCCGGATCGCCCTCGGCGCGGCGCGTTCCGGCCTGGTCTCGCTCGTGGTGGGCCGGGGCCTTCGGCTCGTCGCCGCCGGGCTCGCGCTCGTCCTGACGGGTGTGGGGGCAGCCGCGTGCGCATGGCCGGCGCTCCGGGCGATGCGTGTCGACCCGGTCGAGGTGCTCCGCTCCGAGTAGCCCTCACCTGTACAGCAGGGACGATGCCCGCCGGGTCTCGAAGTCGGCGATCGCGGCGGACCAGTCGGCTGTGACCGCTTCGACGGTCGCCCCCGCCTCGACGGCCCGGCGCAGCGCGTCCGTGCCCGCCAGCCGGTCGAAGTGGGCTTCGCGCCAGGACCAGCGATCGCCGGACATCGCATATGCTTCCACCAGAACGGCGACCGCAGCGCGCGGCGCGTCGTAGCCAGGGTTCTCCGCGACGAGGCGGACCCCGTGCACCTCGACGTCGGGGAACTTCCCGTCGCCGGGTGCGCGCGGAGTGAAGCGGGCCGGCTCGAAGCGGACCCCCGGGATCGAGGCTCCGTTCAGCCGCTCCGCCAGAGCTTCGCCGTCCAGCCACGGCGCGCCGACCCACTCGAATGCGCGGTCGGTTCCACGCCCCACCGAGAGGGGCGTCCCCTCGAAGAGGCACATGCCCGGGTAGGCCAGCGCGCTCTCGACGCTCGGCATGTTCGGCGACGGCGCCACCCAGGGCAGACCCGTCTCCTCGAAGGTCATCTCCCGCCGCCACCCGTGCATCGGGACGACGTGCAGCTCGACGCTGACCCCGAACTCGGCCACGTAGAGGCGGGCGAGCTCTCCGACCGTCATCCCGTGGCGCATGGGGACCGGGTAGAGTCCGACGAAGGTCGCGAACGCCGGGTCGAGCACGTTGCCCTGCACGGCGTCTCCCCCGATCGGGTTCGGCCGGTCCAGCACGACGAAGGGGATTCCGGCGGCCCCGGCGGCCTCCATCGCGTACGCCATGGTCGAGACGTACGTGTAGTAGCGTGCGCCCACGTCCTGCATGTCGAAGAGGAGGACGTCCAGCTCGCGGAGCGTCTCGGGCGCCGGGCGCCGCGTCGCTCCGTACAGCGAGTGGATGGGCACGCCGGTCCGCTCGTCGATCGCGTCGTCGATGTGCTCGCCGGCTTCGGCGTCGCCGCGCAGGCCGTGTTCGGGCCCGAAGAGCGCCACCAGCTCGACGTCGGGCGCCTCGGCGATCAGGTCGATCGTGCTGATCGGGGGCGCTCCGTCCGACGGCGCCGGGACGGTCCCGGTGTGGTTCGTGATCAGCCCGACGCGTCGTCCGGCGACGAGGTGGAGGGAGTCGCGCACGAGGACTTCGGCGCCGACGCGCACGCGCTCCGGAAGGTCTGTCGACGAAGCCTCCGCGACGACGCGCGACGACGAGCGAGCCTCGCCGCCGCACGCCAGGGTTGCGGTGACGGCGAGCAGACCGCACAAACGTATGTTCCGTCTCGCGAACACGGCGGATAACGGGTGTATGGATATAGATTGGAGCATCGAGCAACCTTCGGCCGGGTCCGGAGCCTCGTCAACGAGATGAAACCGCCGCCGACCGCCGCGCACGCATGACCGACCGACTTCGCCCGCTCGAACGTCGCCTCACCCCGGTCGCGGTGCTGCTGCTCGCGCCGGTGCTCGCCACCTGCGGCGGAGGCCCTGCGGGGCCGGTCGCGCCGGTTCCGGTGAACGTGCCGCCCGGCGCCGGCCCGGACGCACCCGCGACCACGCAGCAGGACGCGGGAGACCGCGTCGCCGCGCTCCTCGACAGCATCGCGCGCGAAGAGGCCGAGGCGGCGCGGGTGGCAGCCCTGCCCTGGGCCGAGCGCACGCTCGCGTCCCTCTCCCTGGAGGAACGGGCGGGTCAGCTCATCATGCCGTGGGTCCTGGGCGACTTCGCCCCCGAGGGCTCCGCCAGCCACGAGCGCATCCTCGGCATGATCGAGGATCAGAAGGTCGGCGGTGTCATCATGTCCGTGGGCACACCCGTCGAGATCGCGGCGAAGCTCAACGACCTGCAGGGCCGCGCCGACATCCCGCTGCTCGTGGCGGCCGACCTCGAGACCGGGGCCGGCTTCCGCATGCGGGGCGCGATCCACATGCCCGGCTCGATCGACCTCGGCGGCGCCACCGACTTCCCCTCGCTCATGGCCGTCGGCGCGACGGGACAGGAGGAGCTCGCCTACGCGATGGGCGCCATCACCGCGGTCGAAGCGCGCGCGGTCGGCATCCACGTGCCCTTCGCTCCCGTCCTCGACGTCAACAACAACCCGGACAACCCGATCATCAACGTGCGCTCCTTCGGCGACGACCCGGATCGGGTCGCGCAGCTCGGGATCGCGTTCATCGAAGGGGTGCAAGAGAACGGGGCGATCGCCACCGGGAAGCACTTCCCGGGCCACGGGGACACCGAAGTCGATTCGCACGTGGCGCTGCCCGTGATCCTGCACGACCGGGCACGCATGGACTCGGTGGAGCTGCGTCCCTTCCAGGACGCGATCGACGCGGGCATGGGCGCGATCATGACGGCGCACATCTCGGTGCCCTCCCTGAACGGGGGCGTGCGCGAGCCGTCCACCCTGTCGCCCTCGGTTCTGACGACGGTGCTGCGCGACGAGATGGGCTTTGACGGAATCGTCTTCACCGACGCGATGGACATGTCGGCGATTTCCCGCAGCCACACCTCGGGCGAGGCCGCGGTGCGCGCCCTGGAGGCCGGAGCCGACGTGATCCTCATGCCGGCGTCCGTGAAGGGCGCGATGGAGGGGCTGGTGCAGGCCGTCCGGGAAGAGCGGATCAGCGAGGAGCGGCTGAACGCCTCGGTGCTCCGCATCCTGCGCACGAAGGAGGGCCTTGGGCTGCACGAGGAGCGGATGGTCTCACTCGACCTCATCCCCAAGACCGTCGGTGTGCCCGCGCACGTCGAGGTCGCGGACCGGATCGCGCAGTCCTCGATCACCCTGCTCCAGAACCGCCGTGGCCTGCTGCCTCTCGCGGGAACGCGCTCGGCCCGGGTGATGTCGGTCACGTACCGGCGCTCCTCGGACGTTCTCGCCGGCCGGTACTTCAACCGCGCCCTGCGGGGTACCTACCCCCGCATCGTGACCGCCGCGATCGATCAGGACACCGACGACAGCGTGTACGATGCGCTCGAGCGCCGGGCGCGCGATCAACAGCTCGTGGTGATCGGAACGTACGTCACGTCGGTGAACGTCTCGGGCTCCTTCACGCTTCCGGAGCGGCTCGTCGACTTCGTGCGCTCGCTCGAGCGCTCGGGCACGCCGCACATCGTCGTGTCGTTCGGGAATCCGTACCTCATCTCCGACTTCCCGGAGGTGCAGTCGTACGTGCTCGCGTGGAGTGGGTCGGAGGCGAGCCAGCGGGCGGCGGCACGCGCGATCCTCGGCGAGGCTCCGGTGACGGGCCGAGCCCCGACGCGGATCCCGCCGGCCTTCGACATCGGGGACGGACTGCAGATCCCCGGGCGGGAGCGGAGCGCGGGTGCCCGGTAGGGGGCGGCACGCCGGTGTCCCATAACGGGATCCCCACCCAGACGGGGCCCTCGGTGTCTGCCGGACCGGCCGCGCGTCCCCTCGCGGCCATCCTCCTCCTCGCGATCGGCGCCTGCACGGGGCCGTCGCCTCCGGTAGTCGAGTCGGCCGCGCCGTCTCCGGAGCCGGCGCTCGCGGCCGTTCTCGACGCCGAGGCTGAAGCGTGGGTCGAGCGGACGCTCGACGGCCTGTCGCTGCGCGAGCTCGCCGGCCAGCTCGTGATCGAGTGGATCCCCGGCGGCTACGTCGCCCCCACCGGCCCCGACTTCGAGCCGCTGCGCGCGTGGGTTCGCGACGACGGGATCGGGGGCGTCTCGCCCTCGATCGGGACGCCGCACGCGTACGTCGCGAAGCTGAATGCGCTGCAGGAAGAGGCGGACGTCCCCCTCCTGGTGACCGCCGACTTCGAGAACGGCGGTCCCGGGATGCGGATCAACGGATCGTTTGCGCTCCCGTCGATGCTTCCGCAGGGCGGTGGAACCGACTTCCCGCCCACGATGGCGTTCGGCGCGATCGGCGACGAGCGCTTCGCCTTCGAGTACGGACGCATCACCGCGCTCGAGGCGCGCGCCACGGGGGTGCACTTCCTCTTCTCCCCCGTCCTCGACGTGAACTCGAATCCGGACAACCCGGTCATCGCCACCCGATCGTTCGGCGGTGATCCCGAGCTTGTGGCCCGGCTGGGGACCGCGTTCGTCCGCGGGGCGCACGCCGGGGGTGCCCTCACCACCGGGAAGCACTTTCCCGGGCACGGCGACACGTCGACGGACTCGCACATCGGGATTCCGAGGGTGGAGGCCGACCGGGCCCGACTCGACGCGCTCGAACTCGCGCCCTTCGCCGCCGCGATCGACGAGGGGGTCGACGCGATCATGACGGCCCACGTCCAGCTCCCCGAGATCCTCGGGCCCGGTGCCCCGCCGGCCACGCTCGCGCCCGAGGTGATGACCGGTATCCTGCGCGACGATCTCGGCTTCGACGGGATCCTCTTCACGGACGCGATGACGATGCGGGGGATCACCGACATGTACGGCATCGGGGAGGCCTCGGTGCGCGCCCTCGAGGCCGGCTCCGACGTCGTGCTGTCTCCGAAAGCGGTGCCGGAGGTGCTCGACGCGATCGAGGAGGCCGTCGCTTCGGGGCGGTTGAGCCGGGGTCGTCTGGAGGCGTCTGCACGGAGGCTCCTGAGCGTGAAGGCGCGCCTCGGTCTCCACCGCAGCCGGACCACGTCGCTCGACCGGGTCGACGAGGTCGTGGGCGCCGGAGCCCACCTCGCCTTCGCGGACACCGCGGCGTCGCGCTCGATCACGCTCGTTCGGGACCGTGGACGGATCGTTCCACTCGACGGACTTTCGACGGCGCCCACGCTGCACATCCGCTGGGCTCCCTCCACGCGCCTCTGGGCGAACCGGGCGTTCGCCGCGGGCCTCCGGGACCGCGTCTTCGATCTCGTGGAGGTCGATCTCGACGAACGGAGCGACTCGACCGCGTACGCCGACGCCACTTCGACGCTGGACGAGGTCGACCGCGTCGTGGTGAGCGCGTACGTGTCTCCCTCGGCCGGCTCAACGGAGGAGGCGCTCCCCGAAGGGCTGCGCGCGCTGCTCTCTGTGGCGTCGGCGTCGCGCCCGACCGTGCTCGTCTCCTTCGGGAACCCGTACCTGCTCGCGGCCGCGCCCGGAGTCGACGCCTACATGATCGCGTGGGGCGATCGGGCGGTCTCGCAGCGGGCCGCGGTCGCCGCTCTCTTCGGCGAGGAAGCGATCGGCGGACGGCTGCCGATCCCCCTCCCGCCGTTCCACGGGATCGGAGACGGCCTCGACCGCACGAAGGTCACGGACCGGCTGGCGGAGCTCGAGATCGAGGATCCCGTCGTCGCGGCGGGGATCGTGGCGGCCCGCGGGGGTGCGCCCCGCGGAAGCCGGCAGACGGTCGCCGCGC